>JAKFUR010000094.1 GCA_021732585.1 Bacteriovoracaceae bacterium | reverse complement strand
GGCGCAGTCGAAGAACGGTCCGACTCCGATCGGCAAAGATCCGAAATCAAAAATGAATATCTACTGCTTGGTGGGTCGCTACGGCGCTTACTTGCAGCTCGGTGAAAAATCCGAAGATAAAGCAGCGCCACCACCACGTCGTGCATCCCTTCCGAAAGGTGTTGATCCAAAAACGATTGATATGGAAGCGGCGATGAAGTTGCTTTCACTTCCTCGTGAGCTCGGCATTCACCCTGAAACCAAGAAGCCGGTTCTCGCGAACAATGGTCGCTTCGGCCCTTACATCATGCATGATGGGAACTTCCGCTCGCTTAAGAAAGAAGATGATCTTTATACCGTCGAACTCAAGCGTGCCTTGGAGATCCTAGCGGAAGAGAAGAAGGGCCCACGTGGCTCGAAGCTCGTTCGTGATTTCGGTCTTGTGGCGAAGTTGAAGAAGAAAGCTGCCGTTTACGAAGGCAAATACGGTCTCTATATCAAGGTCGGAACCAAGAACGTGACCCTGCCAGAGGACAAACGCGACCTCAAAGTCATCGCCGCCATGTCTGAAGCGGACATCGCTTCCATCGTCTTGGCCTCTAATAAGAAATAGCTCATTGCGTTAAGGGCGGGGATTGTTTGACATTCCTCGTCCAGACGCCTAATTTCCCAGGACACCATTTTCTGTAATAAGGATCAGACTATGAAAAAAGACATTCACCCAAATTATCGCGAAGTCGTTTTCAAAGACGTATCTTCGGATTTCGAAGTTCTCACTCGTTCAACAGTAAAAACTACTGATAAGACGACTTACCAGGGCAAAGAGTATCCTTTGTTCAAAGTTGATATCTCTTCAGCGTCTCACCCTTTCTACACCGGCACTCAAAAGGTTATGGATACAGAAGGGCGCGTGGATCGCTTCAAGAAGAAATACGGAAAGAAATGATTTCAAAAAGAAAGGCTCCGAAAGGAGCCTTTTTTTTGTTCAAAATGTTAGCAGCATTTTTCAGCATGAGAGTGCTTATGCCGAACCGGATGAAACTTCCGTGAATAACGAATATTGAAAACATGAGCGCTCACAAGCAGAAGTGAACCCACAATACTCGTAGCGTGACTGAGCCATTCCGATACGTGCCCATCTATAAAGACCCCCGACAAAATCATCACAAGACCTACGACAGCGAGCGCGAGGACGTGCTTAAGACCGTGACTCCGGTATCCAGGAATAAAGGCCAGCGGTGTGGTGGTGATAACTAGGGCCGCAAAGATGCGATGAACCCAGGGCGAATGAACAAACATTTCAACGGCGGGAAGCATCAACGGCAGAATCACCACAGCAAAGCAGTGGATGATGCAGGCGGTAGAGAGGACGATGCCCCATTTGTCCCACTGTTTTTTCATAAGTTATCGAGTATATAAAGAGGGTGCCCTGTATCCGTCCAGCGAAATGATAATGATTCTCATCTACAACAAAATTTATGGAGAAGTTATGACTAAAGTACTTGTTTTCACAATCGCAGCCTTGATGTCTTTCAGCGTGTTTGCGGCCAAGGTCAACGTCGATATTAAGGGTATGACTTGTGGAATGTGCGAAGGCAAAGTCACTGAACAGCTCACAAAAACAGGCAAATGCACCAACGTGAAAGTTGATGCGGCTGCGAAGAAAGCCACTTTCGAAACGAAAGGTGAACTCACCGATTCTGAAATCAAGAAAGCAGTGCAAGAAGCTGGTTACGAAGCCACTAAGATTACTCGCTCGTAGATTTATAAACCGTGGGTAGAATGGGGGGATGAAAATCGTCATCCTCTCACGCAACCCACGGATCTATTCCACTCATCGCCTCGTGCAGGCCGCTCGCAAGCGCGGTCACCTCGTCCGAGTCGTCAATCCTCTCCGCTGTTTCATGAACATCACCTCGTCGAACCCGATGGTGCACTATCGTGATGAAGCGTTGAACGATGTGGATGCCATTATCCCGCGCATCGGCGCTTCGGTAACATTTTACGGCACGGCGATCCTCCGCCAATTTGAAATGATGGGGACGTACTCACTCAACGAATCAACTTCCATCACACGCTCACGAGACAAACTACGTTGCCTGCAGATTCTTTCTCGCTCCGGCATCGGTCTTCCTGTCACAGGATTTGCTCACTCGACAAAAATGTCGGCGAAGTTAATTGAGATGGTGGGCGGAGCTCCCTGCGTGATTAAACTCATCGAAGGCACGCAAGGCAAAGGTGTGATCCTCGCCGATACCTCGAAGGGTGCTGAGTCAGTGATTGATGGTCTCGCGCAAATGGACGCGCACTTTTTGGTGCAACAATTTATTCCGGAATCAAACGGATGTGACATTCGTGCTCTCGTGATCGGCGATAAAGTGGTGGCAAGTATGAAGCGAGTGGCAAAGGAAGGAGAGTTCCGCGCCAATCTTCATCGTGGTGGAACAGCTGAACCGGTCAAGCTCACTGCGGCCGAACAAGACATGGCGATCAAAGCCGCTAAGGCGCTGGGACTTTCATTTGCCGGTGTGGATTTGTTGCGCTCAAAAGAAGGGCCACTCATTATTGAAGTGAACTCTTCGCCGGGA
>JAKFUR010000129.1 GCA_021732585.1 Bacteriovoracaceae bacterium | reverse complement strand
CTATAAGCGTTTGAAATACCTTAGCGCGAGACTCGCGGGCCCAAATAAAAACGCCACCCTTTTGAGGTGGCGTAAGAAAAGATTGTCGTCTTAAGTGCTGGATTACCCGCGAGCCCCGCCAAAACGAACTGAGTTAGCGTCGTTACCTAAGGCCTTCACGTCGTTGTCGATGCGTTGAGCGTTTTCGCGATCGAGGATTTCAAAACAATGGTGGGCGTTCTTCAAACGATCCCATGAATTGTTCCCGCGCTGCAAGGCCACAGCTCTCATGGCGTTCTTCGCTTCTTCTTCCGTGCGGCCCGCACCCAAGTACACGCGCGGCTGGCCGGTATGATCTGGAGCATTACCGAACTTAGGATCGATCGCCACACACTCAAATGTTGATTTTAAATTTTCGTGCACGAAGCGTGTGAGTTCCTGGCTCTTGCCTTGCAAAACTCCCACTGAAGCACGGCCTTCATCCACCGAAGCTGCCGTGGCACTGAGGGCTTCTTGTAGTTTCGCATTTTGTGACGAGCAAGCGTTCATGCGTTGTGCGCGTTCTTGATTGGCGCGTGGGCTATTGATCATGCGCTCGTTTTCGCGACTGATACCTTCCAAGCGGCGGACTTCTCCGTTCGTATTTATGAGCTGGTCGTTACAAGATGCAAGACTCGCCTCGACGGGCTTCAACTGCTCACAAAAATCTTGTGCATGAGCTGAGCCGGCGATCAAAAGAGCTGTCATCAAAAAGTTTTTCATAAAAGTTCCTTCTTTATTTATTAGTTAAGTGGGCGGCAGTCGATCTTCGCTTTCAGATCGTCGTTCTTGCCGCAGCCGTTGTCTTCGCTCCCAGGGCAGGTCTTCATTGCGGCTTCCAAAGCACGCGCTGGAGTTTCACCGCGACCGACGTAACGGCCAGTGCCACTGCGCCAGAAACTGCGGTGACCTACGTCTGACATGACACATTCCCACTGCGTACCAAACTTCAAAGCGGCCTGGTGAGCATTAATCGTTTGGGCGACTTGAGTTTTGATATTGTTAAAAGTCTCGCGCTGTTTTTCCAAACGGCCGCGGGTGTCCTGCAAAGCAATTTCAAATTTTGAGGTATCACTCACACAAGCTTGAATCGGAGCTTCCAGCGCATTCAAACGATCTTCTTGATGGCGAATATCAAGCTGTGAGCGGTTCAATTGGCGCAACACAAGTCGGAGTTCCTCTTCACAGCGCAAGAGCTGACGTTGCGTCGGCAACAAGCTGGCCGAACACTGTTGTTGACGGCGGAACTCTTCGGCGCGGCGAGCTTCTTCAGCGCGACGAGCTTCTTCAGCTGAACGGCGGGCTTCTTCTTCAGCTTGACGGCGTGCTGCCTCTTCGGCCTGACGGCGAGCTTCTTCGGCATCAATGAATGTGTTGCCTTCTACAAGTGTATCCAAGCGCTGGGTGGCGGCAAAAGATTCGGCCTGAATAAGGATGGCACCGATAAGCTCGACAGAGTTAATAGTCATCGTGAGTTTTGGTGACACACCCTTAAGATCGCTCGCTCCCTGGATCGCGATGATCGCGCCAGAGACCGTGCGAATTTTCACTGAGTGAATGCGAATCTTTTGTGCTGAAGCCGCTGGATTCGCCAACACTGCTTCGAGGCTGAGTTCTAAAGACTTGCTGGGTTGATTGACGGTGATGACATAGCTGGCACCGCCTGTTTTGCGAGAGATACTCGGAAATGAGTTATCTAAAACAATGTCTTGTGCGAAGGCAGCAGTCGCTGACAAGCAGAAGATAAGGGCGAGTAGTCGCAACATGGGCGTCCTTTTGGTAGGTCCGCCTTATCCTTGGCAGCAGTTCTAAATAAAAGTGTAAGGGATGATGGGGTGGTGCAGGTTGGGAGCGTGTAAAACTTACTCGAGACCCCAGGGTCGATTTTAAAATAGCCAGATGCTAGGAGTCGAGGAAGTGCGGGAGGAGGCATACTCCCCTGTAAGCCGCACGACCAAACGACAAAGACGACACCGCAGATGGCATTTTAAAATTGAGACTATACTGATTCGCCGTGCTGAGACAGATCCAGGCCCTGTCGCTCTTCTTCTTCATTCACCCGCAAAGGCTTAATGGCATTTGAGACCACATAAAGGACATAAGAGCCGCAATAAGCGAACACCATGACGATCACCAGCGCAAGTAAGTGATAGAGGAAAGTCTTGGTTTCCCCGGCCAAAAGCCCCACATCTTTAGCGAACACCGCCGTGAGAATCATGCCCACAATCCCGCCCAAACCGTGGCATGGGAACACATCTAATGTGTCATCCACACCCGACTTCGCTTTAATACTTAACGCCACGTTTGAAACCAGCGCCGCGATAAAACCAATCAAAATAGCCGCACCGACGCTGACAAAACCTGCCGCAGGCGTGATCGCTACGAGGCCGACTACCGCACCGATGCAAGCACCGAGAGCCGATGATTTGCGCCCGCGCAAACGATCGAAGAACATCCAAGTGAGCATCGCCACCGCTGAAGCGGTGTTGGTGTTCAAGAATGCAAGCACCGCAGTTTCATTCGCTGCAAGAGATGAGCCGGCATTAAAACCAAACCAACCGAACCACAACAAGCCAGTGCCTAAAATCACAAATGGAATGTTAGCGGCATCATGAGAGATTTCTTTACGAGGCCCGAGATAAATTGAACCAG
>JAKFUR010000162.1 GCA_021732585.1 Bacteriovoracaceae bacterium | reverse complement strand
CATGGGAAAGCGTTGAAGCGTGGCCACCAGGATGCTGAGGAACATGCACAGCTGGAGCGCCATGAAAGGCATGGATTTGTACACTAAACGGTTCGCGTAGTCCGTGCCGTGGTAGGACTCCATGAATGTACCGTAGGTCAGCGCCGCCGCAAAAAGAAGAATGATTGTTACGGCAAATTTGACATGGCCGAGCCATTTGGCGAGCCAGGCCTGCCCAGCTAAAAAATTGTTCCACATAGATGCATAAATGTGGCACGGACGTCTGTGCTTGTCGATGCGAGCCTAGGCCGTTTAACGTTTTTGCCACCAAGCAAAGAGGCTAAAAAGGGCATAAAACAGCGCCTGGTGAATCAGGTAGATTTTGAGCGCGTGGCGTCCCAAAACATCAAGTAATGGGTTGTGGGACGGTTGCCACTTTGTCAGGAGCCAGGGGCCTGTCATCATCCCGAGTAAGACCACCCAAAGCCAAGGGTAGGCTGGGATGAAATCCATGGAGTAGTGCGGGAAGAACCGTCCCATCCAAGCGATGTCGTAGTTGAACGCGTACTGGGCCACGATGATAACTATAAAGACGGGCAGGCGGGCCCAGCGAAATTTAAAAAACGGCAGCGCCAAAAGGCCGACGGTCGCGATGCAATGAATCGTGCCGAAATAGATCCACGTCTTCGGAAAGGTAAAATAGGTAACGACAGTAATAATGAGAGCAATCGCCATAAGCTTCAGCCAGCGCTTCCAAAACGAGGGCCAGCGAATACCGTTACCGTGAGAGATTTCTAATGAAGCACCTACACACCAAAGAAAAATAAAGACAATAAGCCGAGGAAGCGCGAACCAAAAACCATCTTTCATGGATGTTTGGATATGCCCAAAAAGCCACAGATCGTAGGTGAAGTGAAAAATCAACATAAGAAGGACGGCCAGACCTCTGAGTGAATCGAGTCCGGCAAAACGTTGGTTCATGGATTTCTCGTATAGCAAAAGAAGGCCTGGTCGGCATCTATGATCACTTCACCGTGTCCCTCATTAGAAAGGAGGCGCGAAGATAAAGATGGGACTTGGGTGGGCGCTAAAGGGAAGCGGCAATCACCGGAAATTGAAAATAGCGTAGAGAGAGGAGAAAAAAGAGAAAACACACCCTGAAGTGAGAGGGAGTGTCTTCCTGCAGGCAGTCCAACAACTTGGTACTCGCTGTCGGTGTGGAAAAAAACTTTGCCGCCCTCTTGGGTGAGTCGAGCATGGAGCTCGCCTAGATTAATCACCTGATGATCGAAGCGTCCGCCCCAAAAGCCATAAAGATGAATCGTGATGGCCCCCGCTGGGAGGTGCTGAAGTGCTAAGGAGAGATCACTGGCGTCTTTATCTGTTGGAAAAAGCAAATCGAGCACCAAGGCAGGGGCGAGCGAATCGCCATCACCGAGAGTGAAATCGTAGCGCTCAAGTGGAGCTTTGTTACAGCCACCATCGACACCCATGACAGGCAACTGGGGCCAGTCGGTAGGAAAAGATTTGGCCATGGGGCCCACGAGAACAACACTTTTGTGCTGTTGAACTTTACTAATAAAGGATTGGAGCTTGCTCTGATACATACGCTTATTTTATCCTGCACTCTATGGATTGGTCATCACGCGCACATAAAACTCTGCAAAACCCCCGCTTTTTTCTCACTAAAATTCCTGTGGGATGGGGTGAGTGTCATTTGAATGACACTCGAATCCTCTGCTGGAATGGTCGCGAACGTTGTGAAGGATGGGGTTATTTAGGGGCCTGGAGCGAGGGAGAAAGAGCGATTTTGGAGTCTTTGGGCCAGTTGTTAGAAAATAAAATGTGGTCTTTTGTACAAGAAATATCCCTGCGAGAAGCCGAAGCCTGGCTGCGCGATCGCAATTCTCAAGCCGCTTTACCGGAAGATTCTTACCAGGATCTGCGCGAATTTTGGGGCGATATTCAGCAAGCAATTAAAGAGTGGGCGAGTGGTGGGAAAGTACTACGAGACTTCCATTTCCCCTCTGAGAAAACCTTCTCCTCACTCTCATTGCCTGAGAAGATTCAGCAGCTTAAGGCCTTTTTCTCCTCTGAACGCTTAAGCGGATTCTATCGACAAGGAGGACGCCTCGAGGTGCTTGATGTCGAAGGAATGACGGTTTATATAGCGCTTTTTTGTAGCACGATTCCGCCGGGTGCTTTGCTTGATTGGTTGCAATTAACCCTCGCGGAAACCTTCCGCGAACCGGCCCTAAATCTGATCCCCGAGGATTTTCCCTCGAGGACCCCCTAAAAAAACAGTTTGATTAAGTGAAAAACTTATCTATAGAATCTATTTCATATTGATTCACTCAGAACTGTAGAGAGCATAATTGGAAAAAAATTTGGTATTTAAGGAAGTGAAGAAGGAAGAAGAGATCGAAGCGATTTCGAATTTCGACATTCAAGTCTTTACTGATTCTCAAGATCTCCAATGGAACATTGATAATATCCGCCGCGAAATGAAGGGTGGATGGAAGCTTTACTCTGTCACTTACGGCCCGGATACGGTCGCTGCCTTGTTCATGAAAACCGATAAAGAGTCCCTCTATACTAAGAACACACCGATCAAGTTGGCGTTTCAAGGTAATGGATTCAGTCATCGTATTAAAGATTTCTATGAGCGCGAGGCCGGTCGTCTGCAATTGAAGCGCGTAGTGAATTACAGTCCCGTCGACAATTTTCGAATGATCGCCTTGAACGAATCCCACGGCTACCGCAAGACGGGGAATCAGCTCGGTGTCAGTTCATCTATTGTCGAATGGGAAAAAGTTGTGAGTTAATAGGTTTCAAGACCTAAGTTTTTATACACACGGGTAACCACACGGTTCCCACT
>JAKFUR010000124.1 GCA_021732585.1 Bacteriovoracaceae bacterium | reverse complement strand
GAGAACTTCGAGATCGCCCGGGTACATGGCTTCAGACACCAACGCCGTCGTTGAATTCTTCACGATACGTTGGGCACATAGAAGTGCTTCGTACAAGCATGTTGAGCGCTCGTACAACGAAGCGTTCACAGCTTCAAAGCCTGTGAGCTGAGAAATCAAAGATTGGTAAATCCACAAAGTTTGCAAGGTCCCTTGTGAGCGTTCCGGCTGGTAAGGCGTGTAAGCGGTGGTCAAACCACGGATGCTACAAATCGCACCGACGATATCTTGCACTTTATAGTGAGGGAGACCGTCGCCGATAAAACTCGGGCGAGGATTATTTTTTGCTGCGAGCGCGTTCACGTGCTCAACCAATTCTTGGTAACCCATCGCTCGAGGCATATTGAGCGGGCCCTTAAATTTATGATCAGCGGCGATGTGAGAGTAAAGTTCCTCGAGGGTATTGAGCCCTAAGGTTTTCAGCATGCTTTGGATATCAGCATCGCTGGCGCCGATGTAATAAGGGTGCGTCTCGCGCTGGAGAGATTCAGGGCGATAGTTCAGTGGCATAACGGCCATGGAAGTTCCTTGGTAAATGGGCTAAAACCAGTCTACAGAGGGCTCAGTGTGCAGCGCCAGTTTAATGCTTCTGTAGACCTTTTGTTAAGGACTTCTCTTGAGTGTTGATTCGATCGAACAAGCTTTATTGGGCCGTTTGCAGTCCATGGGATTGCAAGATGTCCTCCGTCAAACTCCCGACGGTTGGCAGTTGATCTCGCCCGATGAAGGGGAGCGTCCTGTCGTCTTGGATTTAGAGAAAGAGTTTCTGCAATGGAAGCGCACGCTGACTTCCTTTCGCGATCAGCCGCTCTACCGTGCTCTGGGAGTTAAAGGAACAGAACTGCCTTTTGTCTTGGATGCAACGTGTGGTTTAGCAGGGGATAGCTTGCAGCTGCTCGCCTACGGCTGTCGCGTCCACTCTTGGGAGCGCCATCCGGTGCCGGCCTTGATGCTTTTGCGGGCCCATTCTGCTTGGCAGCATGCAGTTAAAGAGCGTTGGAGTTTGGATCTCGCCGACTTCAGCATTCCCTCGGATGTTCAGATTCTTTACTTCGATCCTATGTATAGCGAAGTCTCAAAAAAGGCCCTGCCGCGCAAAGAGATGCGGATATTCCGAGAGGTTGTGGGACAGGACACGGATGCAGTTGAAGTCGCTGAGAGGCTGCGTGCGCAAAAGAAACGTCTCATCATCAAGCGCCCGCCAAAATCCAGCGAACTCTTGCCAGGTGTGTCCTTCGCACAAGAAGGCAAGGCCGTGCGCTTCGACGTGTACTTGCCCTGATTCTTCTTTTAAAATGTCGCACGCGCATCTCTAGGGAGTGATCATGAAAAAATATGACGTCTACGGCATCGGTAACGCTTTGGTGGATATGGAGTTCGAAGTCACGGACGCCTTTTTCCAAGAGCACACTATTGATAAAGGTCGCATGACCTTGGTGGAAGAAGATCGCCAAGACTATTTGCTGAAGGCCCTCGGCCAATCCATGCTCAAGCGCCAGTGTGGCGGCAGCGCTGCCAACACCGTGATCGCCGTGGCCCAGATGGGCGGAAAAACTTTTTACTCATGCAAAGTCGCCAACGATTCGACGGGCGATTTTTACGCAGAAGACCTGAAAGAGTCGGGCGTGACATCGAACCTCGCTGACAAGCGTCCACCAGGCACCACTGGCAAATGCTTGGTGATGGTGACGAAAGACGCTGAACGTACCATGAATACTTTTTTGGGAATCACTTCAACGTTCTCTGAAGCAGAATTGGTTGAGAGTTCATTGAAAGACTCGCAATACCTTTATATCGAAGGCTATTTGGTCGCTTCGCCAACCGGACAAAAAGCGGCGATCACGGCTCGTGAACTCGCCGAGAAAAACGGCGTGAAAACCGCTCTCACATTCTCTGATCCAGCGATGGTTCAATTCTTCGGTGATGGAATGAAAAATATGATCGGCCCGAAAGGTGTTGATCTTCTCTTCAGCAACGAAGCCGAAGCGTGCTCATTTGCCGGCACCACTGATCTCAAGGTCGCTCGTGAGGCCTTGAAGAAAGTCGCGAAAACCTTCGTGATCACTCGTGGTGAGAACGGAGCCCTTATTTTTGATGGTACGACATTTATCGATATTGAGGCTTTCCCGGTGAAAGCGATTGATAGCAATGGTGCAGGCGATATGTTCGCAGGCGCTTTCTTGTATGGCATCACTCACGGTCATACATATGCCGGTGCTGGCAAGCTTGCTTCTGCCGCGGCATCGAAAGTTGTGTCTCAGTATGGCCCACGCTTGAAGTGGCACCAGACACAAGAAGTTCTTCACCAAATTTTCCCACAACGCTAAGAGGCGCTCATGTTACAAAACTTCACTTCAGTAAAAACTCTTTTGACTACCGCTCCTGTGGAGCAAACTCATACGGTGAAAGGCTGGATTAAAAGTCTGCGCAGCGGAAAGAAATTTTCTTTCCTCGTGTTGAACGATGGTTCATGCCAGAAAGATCTCCAGGTGGTGGTCGACCTCGCGTTGCCGAACTACGAAGAGATCACCAAGCTCGGCTTGCACAGCTCGGTGGAAATCACCGGTCTGGTGGTGGCGAGCCAAGGGAAAGGTCAATCCGTTGAGATGCAGGCGAAGAGCATCACGGTGATCGGGACTGTGCCGGAAGATTATCCTCTTCAGAAAAAAGAAACCTCGCTTGAATTCTTGCGCGAGCAAGCGCACTTGCGTGGCCGCACGCAGCTCTTCAGCGCGGTCTTCCGCATTCGTCACGTGTTGGCAAAGGCCACTCACGATTTCTTCGATGGCCGTGGTTACTACTATCTCCACACGCCGATCATCACTTCAAGCGATGGTGAAGGCGCTGGCGAGATGTTCCGCGTGTCGACGTTCCCCGTGAACGGCGCGCCTCAAGTGGCCGGCAAAACAGATTTCTCAAAAGAC
>JAKFUR010000065.1 GCA_021732585.1 Bacteriovoracaceae bacterium | reverse complement strand
GTTTTTTCCACCACTGCTTTAAGGGAGCGGCAAGTTCATGGCGCCAGTAGCGAGCCTCGGGTGCATCGCCTGGGGCCAGAGTCTCCATCAATTGAACCGATGCTGATTCGAGACATGTGGCAAAGCTACCATCGACAAACTCAGTTCCTGGGCTTACCCACTGAAGTGGCTCTGAAATTTTCACCATGGAGTTCGGGCCTTCGCGCCAACATGCACGCCAAGCGCGGGAGGCTTGTTCTTCCATGCGAGAGAGGAACCACTGACGTTTGCTGCCTACATCTTCATTTACGCGTTCATTCAGCGCTTCGAAAGGGTAATCATCCAGTAGTTCTTCTTTTAGTGACAAAGGCAAACGTCCTTGCTTGCTCAACAGGTCTGTGAGGCCTTGCTGATAGCAACTTTTTGGATCAGCACCATTGTGACACTCAAAATATACCCACGTCGGATCGAGCTTCGCGAGTGAGTCTTCCTTAGCTTGATAGTCACGCAACCACGCCGGGCCATCCGCACGCATGCGCCACTCGAGTTGGTCGATGTCTTTATTAAGCAATGTCTCCCAGTGGGAGAGGTAGGCCTCAACGGCAACTTGTCCTTGTGGAAGTGGTTTACTCCATTCACATGAACGAGCATGACCACTTGAAAGCCAGGCGCGCTTATTTTGCAAGAAATCCGGAGCCGCTGTTTGGCGTAAACACTGGGCCATCGGATGTGGCTCAGAGAGAGAAGCGATGCTACGGTTGCGCGGCTTATTCAACATGGCCGATTTGTGAAGGTCGAGGCAATCTTTGAGATGGCGATTTTTGATATCACGCCACACCCATTGGTCACGCTTGAACTCGCGGTGCATGTCACCTTGCAGAGACCAATCGCGCTTGAAGAGTTGCTCGTGCAGAAAACTTTTGAGCTCAGCCGTCGCTTGGCCATGAAGCACAAACTGCGCCACTTGAGGCGCGAGGTTTTTCACATCCAAAGTACTTTGGTGCCACTTGCCATCGCGCCATTCACCGGATGATTTGTGGCTGAGCTTATTTTGCCATTCAGGAAAACTGGCCAGCCAGTGGGGCAACAAGGCCTCACTCATGCCTGAGGTCACGTGGCCTTGAAAATCGAGCGAGGGATAGTCACTGGTTGTGCACTGTTGTGAAATACGAACGCGACCGTTCTCAGTCGCAAAACACTGGCCGTCAGGAAGGTTGGCTTTTTCGACGGAACTTAAAACGTGCTGATGAAAGAAATCCGGCGTCAGATGTTGGGCCAGCGCCCAGAAATTTTTCATCTCGGCTTTCGTGAATGCTTGTTCTGGATTCTTCCACTGAACAGCGAGGCCTGTTTTGAGATACCAATTCCAGGCCAGTGCACCATACTCGCGATCCGCATCGCCACTGACCATGTCATAAAGACACGGTACATCCGAACAAGTCGCCAAAGTGACAGCATAGGGACGGAAGTTTTCTTGCGAAAGCTTAGAGAGCAAACGCGCTTGGGGGAAGTTCAGTTTCGAGAGATCCAAGTGCAACCAGTGACCTTGAATCGTGTGGCGAGGAGGAAAAGATTTTTCCAAATGCTCATTTTCAGAAATCAAATTATCTAAGCGGTATTGATTGGCCGCACAACCTTCAAACGCGGCCGGTGCGCGATCCGCATGGGCCTGAGGAAGCGACCACTTCTTGTTTTGCCACGAGGTGAGGAACTTGCTGCCTTCAATTTGTTGGGCCAAGCCAATAAAGAGGACCGCTACAAAAAGCACCGCGACGGGTACAGCTTGCGGGCTGCGACGCCAGGCCTTTCGCCAACTGAGAGTGAGCCAGCGAAACCAGGTTTCAGGGTGCTTCATATTTTATTACCTTCGTCACTTCGTCAGATTTACCATCGTAAATAATCGCCATACCCTCTTGGGGAATGGTGTATTGCCATTGATCGGGACCGTCGAGTTGCAGCAGAGTCGAGGGGCGATGCCGGTAAGCGTGTCGCCAATAGAGAAAGGACTTCTCCGTCGATGTGGGCATGCGAAAAATCGCCTGCACGAGCTTGTTTTCCACTTGGAGCGAGTATTCTTCCCAGTGAAAGATGCTGGCGTCTGGCCGGCCTTCAAGTTGAGTAATCTGTTTGGGCTCTGCGAGGATCTGCAGCGCCTCATGCAATGATGTTTGGCCGGGATGAATGTCCCGAATACCCTCGAGAGGGCGAATTTTATTACAGCCTGCGATGAGGGCCAGCAGGAGCCCAATACATAGTTTCACCTAGGACTGATCGGAGGTCTAAATACTTGTCTTGAGTTCTCCCCTAAGTCCCTAAAATGATGTAAATTAGAGGCTATGGCCCGTCGATCGAAATCTAAACTTAAGCGCCTACTTCGCCTCATACTGCGCCCTCGGGTCTTGGGCTTCGTCTTGTTAATCGTGCTGCTCTCTCCTCTCTATATGTACTACTCCCATGACGTCTCACGGCTCAACACGGAGTGGCCGCACGTTATTCTGCCCAAAGAGAAGGGCGGTTGGGCCGACTATGAATTTAAAAAAACTCCGCCGAAATACTGGGTACGCTTGAATCAAATTTCTAGCTACGCCAAGTGGGCCGTGATTCTTTCAGAGGACTGGGGATTCTACGGCCACAAGGGCGTCGATTTTGATGAGCTGAAAAAAGCGGTGGATGAAAGTTTGCAAGAACGTCGCATGGTCCGCGGGGCGAGTACCATTTCTCAGCAGGTCGTGAAGAATGTGTTCCTGTCGTCGAATCGCACGGTCGTCCGGAAGGTTCACGAAATTATACTCACGCAGAAAATGGAAGAGGCCGTCTCAAAGCAGCGCATCCTCGAAACCTATTTCAACATTGTTGAATTGGGTCCGAATATCTACGGCATTCGTCAGGCGAGTTATCATTATTTCCGCAAGCATCCGTCAGCACTGAATCCACGTGAAGCCGCTTTCATCGCGATGCTGCTGCCATCTCCCAAGCGCTACAGTATGTCCTTTCGTC
>JAKFUR010000111.1 GCA_021732585.1 Bacteriovoracaceae bacterium | reverse complement strand
AGGAGGTTCCATGTTTTCAAACACTGCCTATGAAGCCCTCTACCGCTACCTCGGCCTGGTCTTCCATTCCGGGTCCGTGAGCCTGATTACCAGCGAGCCCTTCTTCAAGGGCCTCGTACTTTTGATTTTCGGAGCCCTCTTCCTGCTTACGGCCTGGCAAATTGCTTCGCGGCACATTTTTGGGAACTTCGTACAGCGCCACAATGTTCCGCTCTCCAAGTTCGTAAAAATTGCCTTTTGTCTCGTGCTCGGAATCTCACTACTTAAAGTCGGCGGAACGATCCGGATTGAGGACTACGCAAATGAAACTTGGTCACAGAACGGATACGTTAAGGACCGACTCAATGACGTGCAGGATCAGTACGAAGTTAGCTTTGTGTTCGACATCCTAAGCCGATCTGCCGAAGGCGTTGCGAAGTACCTGAGCTATGCGGGCGACTACATTTTTGGCGGCGGAAAGGACTCTTACCTTAAGAGTCCCTTTGCTTACGCCAAGGCAATTATGATTGCCGGTGCAGCGACTATTGATGACGAAAAGCTTCGGTCGATGACCAGCTCCTACACGAGCAACTGCCTTCAAAAAGTTCTGCCGGACGTAGCCGAGTTTGATGAGAAGTCGAGCCGCCTGGATCGTTTTTTTAAACGCGACCTCTTCGTTGAATCCCAGCTCGCCAAGATCACCCTCTCCAACGGACAGGGCGGCAATATCTATACCTGCAAAGACTTGAAGAACGAGCTTCGCGAAGGGCTTTATCAGCACGCGGATTCAAAGGGTCTTTATCTGCCCAGCGATTTGGAGCCCTGGCAGGCGGAAGTCTCAAGGAACGCAGAAGTCTCGGCCATGCTTGTTAATCACTACCGAAATGAGAGGGAGGGCTTCTTAGGGATTCAAAAAGGATCACCTACTCCCGGTACAGCGGGCTCGGTCTTTCAAGCGCTGGGCAAAATCGTGAGCTGGGATGGCTTTCTTACGATCTTCAGCTTGGGAAAAGCGACCAACTTGCACGGAGCGTCTGAGGCCGCGTCTCGCGCGAAAGAATTCAGCGAACTTCTCACGCGAGCCCCACACCTAAAGGGCATTTTGATGATGCTCCTCATTGGATTGTTCCCCTGGCTCATGTTTTTCGTCGTCTATGGGAAATGGCAAGTTTTGGTGTGGTGGTTCTGGGCCTACTTCTCAGTCTGCCTTTGGACTCCGATCTGGACGATCATGTACCACATTATGAACAACATCGCCCTTGCTGGCGATTCACTCAGCAGCTTCGCTCCGCTCTCGGACGGAATCTCTCTTTATTCCTCCCAGGTCGTGATGGACCGGATTTACTACCTGTATTCGGTGTTCTCGATGGCGCAGATCGTGGTCCCCGTGTTCACGACCGGCCTGGCGCTCTATCTCGTGCGCCCAATGCTGTCTGGCTACCATGAGGAGAGCAAACCCGAGTTCATTGACGGCGGGGTATCGGCTGTTTCTACGGGCGTTGGGCTTGCGAGCGGCATGCCTGAAATTGGGGTGGCAAATGCCGCGAAGTAAGCCCAATGCCACCCGGCTTTTTGGGTTTTCCCCGGGGGACTGGGGGCGGAGCCCCCAGCAAGAGATCGGAGGCCGAAGGCCCGAAGCCCGAAGGGTCCGATCTGGAGGTCATATGTGACCTCTACCTTGCCCCGCAACCCAGAACCCAAACGAACCAAAACAAAACCAACAAACCAAAGGAAAAACCATGCAAACAAAAACCGGAAAAAAGCACCGCACACTCAAACAAACGCTAACCGCCGCCATCGCCATATCACTAATTGGTTGTTCCACGACAAAGCATCGCGACGAACGCCTCACTGAAAATCTTGAAAAGCAAAACGCAGTAATCGACTCAGCAAAAGCGGATCGCCAAAGCGAAGAAATAAAAGCAGAGGTCGAAAAGAGCGAGGTGCTGAAAGAGGCAGAATCGAGGCTAAACAATGCGCTTCTTGCACTGAAGAACGCGAACGAAACCGTGATTTCAAAGATGAAGCCCGAAGCAAAAACCGAGTGCCACCACAAACAAAACCAAGGAGAAGACGATGAGCAATGAAAAAGATGTAACTGAGCTAACCAAACAGCTCGCGGAAGATACAAAACAGCTTGCCAAAGAACATCTTGAAAACGAAATCGACGAAGAAGGAATCAGAAAGGTAATCAAAGCGATTTTCGTAGGGCTTTTTGAAGCGATTAAAAAAGCGTACTAGCCGCAACCAAATACAAAGGACGGGAGAAATAAATATGAGCGACCAAGAACAAAACTCAAAGCGAAAAAAAGTGCCGGGCATCTACGTTCAACTAACCGAGGAAGAAATGAAGCAGGTTGAAAACCTCTGCATTTCTTACGGCGAAAAAGTGCAGAAGCTGTTTCGCCGGTTAATTTTCGGGGTTGAACTTCCCAAAGTCGTGCTTCATCCAGAAAGTGGGCGCGATCTTCTTACTGCTGTACACAGGATCGGCAACAACGTGAACCAAATCGCAAAGCGAGTGAATCAAGGTGTTACGCGTGGCTGGTATCACGAGTTTGAGAAAACAGCCGAGGAACTGAGCGGCATTAAGGAACTTCTAAGGAAGCATCTTGGCTATTGTTAAGCAACTGGGACCACGGCGAATGGTTGAAACGAAAGATCGCGCAAACGCGCAAGAGTATGAAACGTATTTGGAGAAAGGCCGCATCGAAGATATGGAATCGCACTACGAAGGCTGCTCCGAAAACTGGGCAAAAGATTTCGAGCTAACAGCAGCGTCATGGCACGACCTGCAAAACAACGTGGCAATCGAATACGTTCAATCTTGGGCACCCGAGGAGAGCAAGCGAATGGGAGAAAACGCACTGTTTGAAATTGGCGTATCCACAGCACGCGAGCTTTATCCTGGGCATCAGTTCGCCGTTGTTCCGCATTATAGTGATTACGGAAATTATCATAATCAAATCCTTGTGTGTGCCGTCTCACTCGATACAGGCAAGCGGATC
>JAKFUR010000016.1 GCA_021732585.1 Bacteriovoracaceae bacterium | reverse complement strand
CTATCAATCATGGCCTTATGAATGGCTTCTGATTGCGCAGGTGCCGTGATGCAAACCATTTCAACTTTATTAAATTGGTGCATGCGAATCAGGCCTTTCACATCACGGCCGTGAGAACCGGCCTCAGAACGGAAACATGGGCTGTAAGCCGTATAGCGGTAAGGGAGTTCTTTTTCTTCCATCACCATATCGCGCTTGATGTTGGTGACCGTCACTTCAGAAGTGGGGATCAAATACCAATCAGTATTTTCGAGCTTAAAGAGTTGATCTTTAAATTTAGGTAAATTGCCAGTGCCGACCAAACTACGCTCGTGGGCGATGAACGGCGGAAGAATTTCTTCGAACCCATTGGCGAGGTGATGATCGAGCATGAAATTAATCAACGCGCGCTCGAGTCGGGCGAGATTATTTTTTAAGAATACAAAGCGAGCACCCGTTACACGTGCGCCAGCTTCAAAGTCCAACATGCCTAGCTTTTCACCCACATCAGCGTGATCCGCTGGGGTGAAATCAAAAATTCGTGGAGTTCCCCAGCGGCGGTACTCGACGTTCTGTTCTTCGTCTTTGCCCTTTGGAACCGAGGGATCCAAAAGGTTGGGAATCGTGAGCAAGAGATTATTTTGCTCTTCGAGCACAACTGCTAAGCGCGCCTCATCATCCGTCATCGATTTTTTTATCGAGGCGACTTCATCCATCTTCGCTTGAGCGTCCTGCTTATTTTTTTTCAGCTCACCAATCTCACGTGAGAGTGCATTGACCGACGCTTTTTTGGTTTCAACAGATTGAGTAAGAGTTTTGCGCTCATTATTAAGCCCGATCACTTGATCTACAACTGATGGGTCTCCATTACGTGAAACGAGGCAATCCTTAACGGCTTGGGCTTCTTCAACAATACGTTTGATGTCGATCATGCATTCACTCCAGAACACTAATATGACGTTCAACATCTGCCTTATCTTGGGCATCAGGAACGAGCTTAAGATAAACTTGGTAGCTTTCAATGGCCAGCGAGCCCTGGCCCATGAGGCGATAAACATCACCTAGCTTGCGATGAATCGTGGGGTCGTCCCCGCTTCCCTTGAGTTCGGCGATAGCACGTTTGTAGAGATCTCGCGCCATGTCGGTTTGGCCCTTCTTAAATGAGATGTCTGCCAAGCCGCGCAAAGCCCCGTAAGAGCGAGAATTGATTCGTAGGGATTTTTTATATTCGTTCTCAGAGGCAAGGTACTCTTCTTTGCCAAAAAGAATATCGCCCACGAGATTCAAGCCTTCTTCGTACTCACCATTGAGCTTCATGTCTTCCCGCACATCCAAAAGCGCTTGGTCAGGATTGTTTACGTAAACCTCAATGCGCGCCTTGTAGTAACCAACACGTGGATAGGAGGGAAGTTTTGTGCGTACGCGTACAAACCAAGTCGCGGCTTCTTTATATCGCTTAAGCTTCATCAGGGTTTGGCCCATCTCCATCATGACACTCAAATCACCTGGCTCTAGCTTTAGATATTCTTCGGTGTACTTAATAGATTCGTCGTATTTTTCGTCGATAACAGATGCACGAATCAGAAAGCGATAGATACGTGGGTCTTTAACTGGAAGAGCCTCAATATCTTTTTTAGTATTAAGAAACTGTTTGTTCTTTCCGGCGCGATGATAATAAATGGCGATTTCCCCAAGAACAGATGGATTGTCCGGGTATTGCTTGAGAAGACCGAAGAGATACTCGGTTGCTTTTTCTGCACCATCAACTTCATATATCAGCTCGGCGTATGCCAATTTGTACTCGATATGGACCGGATTAAGTTCCATGGCCTTGAAGAGATTGTTCTTTGCCTGGCCAAAACGTTTCGCGCGACCAAAGAGCTTAGAGAGCCTGTAAAGGTTTTGGTCCTCAAGCGGATTTTGATTGATGGCTTTTTGTAGCCACAGAATGGATTGGTTCAAATCCCCAAGTTTTTCATACATCTGAGCATTGAGAGATGAGTAACGCCAATCGTCTCTCATTTCCGAGTTTGCCATGATTGCAAAAAGTCTTTTGGCGTCTGTGAGCTTATAGTTTTTAATGTAGGCTTCCAGAAGCGCGAAGTTCACATTTTTATCCGTACCATTTTTTTTCTGAAGGTCTTCAAGTGTCGTAAGTGCCTCACTTGTCATGCCCAGCTTCATTTGAATGTCAGCAAGACCAAGGTCGGCTTTGATATAGCCCGAGTTAAGACCATGCGCCTCTAGGGATTTTAGCAGACCTGTCTCAAAATCGAATTTCTCGATGGCAATCTGGGCTTGGCGAGTGAGCTCACGCCCCTTAACTTGTTTAATTAATTTCGAGGCTTCATCGTTTGCCGTTGAATCGATGCCCTCAATATTGGTGAGTCGATCACGCAGGGAATCCGAATCATTGTACTTGATTGCTTCTGCGAATTTTTCTGCCGCCAAAGCCGTTTTACTTTGAAAAGCCAGAATGAATCCCTGAAACTCTAGAAGCTTTCCATAGTAAACGCTAGATTGTTCTGCTTGAAGCTCTGTTATTTTATTCACATTGTTAAGCAGGTCTTTCATTTTTACTTCTTCTAGCAAAAACTCACCCTCTGAAATCAAAAGTGGAACAGAGTTAGGGGACTCCCGAAGCGCCACAGCGAGAATCTCACGGGCTTTTTCCGGGTAGTTCTTAAAACGATAGTAATGAATAAGTGCGAGATTCAAATCAACGCCGCGTTTATCAGTCTTAAGAAGTGATTCCGCCACTTCATCTGCTCGCTTTTCTAAATTCTTATCAGACAAACTAATAAGGTAAGCCGCAAAGAGTTCACGAGAGGGTTTATTCGCTTCGGACTTTACGAATCGATCAAGCACATCGTAACTCGCATCTTTTTTACCAAGTGCGCGATAAAAAAGACCAGCCCCAAGGGCCACATCTGGGTCCACATCTTGTAAAACGCGATTGGCCTGCAGGAGCTTGAAGAGTGTATTTCCATCACGCTGAAGCTCTGATGC
>JAKFUR010000132.1 GCA_021732585.1 Bacteriovoracaceae bacterium | reverse complement strand
AGGCGATGCTCTTCAGCGCACCCTGCTTCCTGCAATGGGAGACGATGGCCCACAACAGCTGCGAAAATATGTTGCACATCTTCAGGCAAAATATAATCGCGTCCGTGAGTCCAGGCCCATGCCCGCAAAGCGCGCACAACATCCAGTCCTGCACGTGGAGAGAGCGGACGCAACTCTGTTGAGCGGCGAGATTCTTCTAACAAGCGCAGAACATAATCAAGCACAGCATCCGACGCCTTAACGGTGGCGACTTCTTTTTGAATGACGAGAACTTTCTGGGGAGAAAACAACGCATCCATTTGATCGACGACGTCGCGACGAGATGGTCCAGCAAGCAAGGCCTTCTCAGCTTCACGCGGTGGCAGTCCCATAGGAAATTTCATCAAGAATCGATCGAGCTGAGATTCTGGCAACGGAAATGTCCCGGCCATGCCACGGGGATTTTGCGTTGCCATCACAGTAAATGCGGCCGGTAGGGGATGGTTGACCCCTTCTACCGTGACGACTCTTTCTTCCATCGCTTGCAACAAAGCTGACTGAGTTTTTGCTGGTGCACGATTCAATTCATCAGCGAGCAACAGTTCCGCAAAAATTGGCCCTGGTCGAAAATGAAATTGCTGATTTTCCGGACGATAAACCGAGACGCCTAGAATATCTCCCGGCAGAAGATCGTTGGTGAATTGCACGCGCTTCATATCGAAGCCCATGACTCGTGCTAAGAATCGCACCAATGTGGTTTTGCCCATACCTGGCACATCTTCAATCAAGATATGGCCTTGACATAGCACCGCTGTGAAACCCAACAAGGCTTCGTCGCCTTTACCGGGCATCACTTCAAGGGCCTTCTTGTAGAGGTCCCCTAATTCAGATCTGAGAGCTTCCATGCTTTATCCTTTGATCGTTATATTCTAAAGGCCACAAGGGGAGGTGCCCAGCTTTCTTGCCAAGGATGAGGCTAAGACCAAGATTAAAAAGGGTTATTCTGTTTGAAACAGGGCTACCCCACCGAAACTCAAGCATTCAATCATTTTGCTCAAGTTTTTTGTTGGCCAAAAATCAGCTGGATTTAGAATGGCTTTTATCCAGAACACTTGCTGAGGAGGAACGTTTGCGTTTAGTAGCATCAGAACAATTCCACGAAAGTCTTATTGGCCAATACCGCGACCTGATTCACGAAGCCGTTTTAGAGAGCGAATCTGACCATAAAACCCGTGTGAACATCGGTAAGCTTAATGCCAAGCTGCAGGTGATCTTGAAAGCTGCGGCCTATGATGGCCTGCCTGAGAACGTGGTGAACGAGCTTATTGATAATGCCATTCCTGCCACTAAAGCCGCTTAATCCAATCCCAAATAGACCCGGTCTGCACGATAACCTTCATTATCGTGCAGACCGTATAAAGCCTTTTCACCTGTCAGAAACCGCTCCTTGAGCTGGCTTTAAACGAACTTCCAGTGGCCCGGGGATTGCTGATATCGGGTCATGAAATCTCTATTGCTTGCTTTGCTTATCCCATTAAGTGCCTGGGCCTTTGTGGATCCGAAAACTCCACTCATGGATAACCAGCGCCTACAACAACAGGTCAGCAAGCTTAAACCAGGGCTCAAGAACCTGGATGAATTACCAGCGATTCTGCCGGAAGAATTCCGCCTCAATTTTGTCCTCAAACACGGCATCAAGCGCACCGGTCCGCGTGGTCATTTGGTCGAGACCCGTGTGAGCCAAAGCGCAGATCCGAACTTACCACGAGCGATCCTGTGGGATGAACGCAATGGATATACGGTTTCCTACAATGGCGCGGGCCCGGGTCAGCTGGCCGGTCAGCGTTTGGATATTCTGCGCTTTCACGCCAACACAAAAAAATTCCAACTCGAACAAGTGGACTTCCCGCTTAAAACACCCGGAAAACTGGTGTTTGGGACTTCGGATTGTTTAACCTGCCACGGCCCACAAGGTCGCCCGATTTTCTCCATGTATCCAGACTGGCCGGCGTTCTATGGCTCAGACAATGATGAGCTCCTTGCAAATAACGACGCTCAACGAGCCGAGCTCAGCGACTACACGGCCTTCATGAGCGATGCCGCCATTTCTCATCCCCGTTATCGTCCGCTGTTTGATGAAGGCATGTTGAAGCGCCGTCTCGGCATTCAGCAGTACCCGACTTATCCTTATCGTTATGAACTCGCGGTTGAGCAAGATGACCCATCACGCGCGTTTAGTTTTCGACCGGGCCTCCGTCTGGGTCTCATGTACAACCGTCAAATGGCGCAGCACTTGAGTGCACGTCTGCAAGCGCACAAAAATTTTCCCAAGCTCGGAAAATTCTTTCTCTATAATCTTTTGCAATGTGCGCCGGTAAGTGCGGATCAAAACAAAACGCTCGCGCAGTATCAGCGCGCTTTGAGTGAAGCGAAAAAACTCACGAACTCAACACCGGCCTCACGCACCAGCACTTTGATGGATTACCGTGCGATGTGGAAACTCATGGGCATGCAGCTGAACGACGTTGATATTCGCTTCTCGTATAACCATAGCGGCTATAACAATACTGACGCTTCAAACGATGTGATGGGCGTGGGTTATATCGGTAACTACTTCAACGCTTACTTCGACGGCAGCGCCACTATAGATGAATTGCTGGCCGGTCAGCTTTACCAATATTACTCAGCAAGACACCCAGGACTTAAGGGTCTTGTGAACTTACGTGGACTCACTGCAAAATATGAACGCTTCACTCAGCGCATGGCCTTTGATGGTGAGTTTTTTAAAGAGATGGATAAGAGCTCACGTTGGATCCCCATCCCCTACCCCCGTCAGATCGCTGATGTTCACCATCGCGAGGTTTATCAGACACGTTTTGGCATGGAACATGGGAAATTATGCCAGGCGCTAGAGGGGATGTTGTGGTGGCCTACGAAGCCATGAGGTTCAAAAAAAGGCAAAAAAAAGCGCCCCTGCACGAGGCGCTCTTTGGAACCAAGAGAGACCTTGAAATCCCTCTCAAGTAGCAATCATCCTTGATCTTCTTTTCTTGGAACTTGTTATGATTCTAAAGAAGTCTTGAGGCATCCGGATAGAACT
>JAKFUR010000090.1 GCA_021732585.1 Bacteriovoracaceae bacterium | reverse complement strand
GCGATGTGGATTGGTAAAGCTGACGGTCGCGTACAATGGTCAGGGGAGACGAAGTACGGGTTTCTGGGGCCATGAGCAGCGCATCTTCATGGGTAAAGCCCGGCAGGGCCTTCTCAAACTGCGCTAAACCCTCTTTCAGGTGCGTAATAAGCTTTTCAGGAAAGATATCGGCCATGTCGGCTTTAAAAATATGCGAAGGACAGGATGTTTTAGGCAAGGCTTTGCCATCGACCTTTCCCTTTAAAAACTCACGGACCGTCATGGCAGGGATCTCTCGGCCAGTGGCATGCTTCTGCGATGTTTTAAAAGCTGTCTGTTCGATGGAATGCTGGTAGCGCATGCCGGCCAAAAGATCTTTTTCCGGAAGCTCCGCACTTTTCACCGAAACCACTAAAGCCGCATTCGACCATGGGGAATTGCGTGCAAAGTTCGACATACCGTTCACGACCAGCCCGTTTTCTTCAGTGCCTGATGAAAGCACATAGCCACCCGGACACATACAGAAACTGTAAACACCCACATCTGCGGTGTGATCATGCCAACTCAGCCGGTAGCGTGCGGCCCCGAGTTCCGGTGATTCGCACCACTGACCATGTTGAATTTTATCGATGTGTCGACGAGAGTGTTCGATGCGTACACCGACAGCAAAGTCTTTTTGCTTCATCTCCACGCCGGCTTCCATCAAGTGCGCGTAGATTTCTTGCGCTGAATGACCGGCGGCCAAGACGACATGCTCGCTATAAAGTTTTTCACCGTTATCTAGTTCAACGCCTACAACCTGTTTGCCTTCATAGAGCAAGGACTTAACCCGCGTGTTGTGGCGAACTTCCGTCCCGCGCGCTTGTAGCCAGCCACTGACATGCGTGATGATTTGGCGAATTTTGTTCGAGCCTAAATGTGGATTTGAAATATACGAAACTTCTTCGGGTGCACCGAACTCAACGAGCTTATGCATGACATAAGGGATGTGAGCCGACTTCACGCGGGTAATAAGTTTTCCGTCTGAATAAAGCCCCGCTCCGCCTTCACCATAACAAACGTTGGTATCAGGATCGAGTTGACCGTAGCGCCAGAACTTCGCGATCTTGAGCATACGTTTATCCGCTGACTCTCCACGTTCAATAATAATGGAAGGAATACCGTGCTCAGCAAGCATGACAGCACAGAATAATCCGGCCGGGCCTGCGCCGATGATGATGGGTTTGGTTTTCAGCGGACCGAATTTCTGAAAAGGCTCAACCTGAGCGTAGTCATCATCTTTTCCAACAAGCGCATCAACAGTGTAGTGAAAAAGTGGCACGCGGCCACGAGGTGCTCCGCGAGCATCAAGACTCTTGGAGACGACGCGGTATTCACGAACATCGGGCAAAAGCTTACGGACATGGGTGTCCACATCTTGTTGAAAAGAAAGAGTAAAGCTCAGCGTCTTAGACATGCCCCTTTATGGCCCTCTTCACCGATTCCGTCTATACTCCATGGAATTGATACAGGGGATTTATGCGCATTGGGATGCTGATTATTGGGACTGAGCTTCTGCAAGGGAAGATCACCGATGCCAACACGGTTTGGCTTGCCCAGTTTCTGCGTCCCTGGAATCTGCGCCTACGGATGACCATGACCACTTCTGATCATAATGAGGACATTCAAGCGGCCCTCCAGATGCTCTACCAACGTTGTGATGTGGTGGTTTGTTCGGGAGGCCTTGGGCCCACGGCCGATGACATTACCAAAGATAGTCTCGCTCAATTTTTTGGAAAAAAAGTTATTCCTCAAGCCGGCGCTCGCGTTGTCGCTGAAGAGAATTATGCACGTTTTTTTCGAACACTTGCTGCCGATCATGGATATGGATATTTGCCGGAAGATTTTATAGCACTTAATAACCCTAGTGGATTTGCACCAGGATTATGGTTTACGGAGAACAAGCGCTACCTCCTTGCTGCCCCTGGTGTACCGAAAGAGTTTCGCGATATGCTGACTGAGCATTTTCCAAAGCTCGTAGCGCCAATGATGAAAAGCGGCGGCGTCATAAATCTTCTCAACTTCCGAACTCGTGGAGTTCCTGAAGAAAGAATTTTCAAAGAACTCGCTCCTGGGTTGTGGGATGAGCTATCCGCTTTTGGTGCCGTGAGCTCTCTTCCCCATGTGTTGGGGGTTGATATCGGCGTGACTCTCGAGGGTGATGTAGAATTGAAAACAGCACGTGTGCAGCAGATCATGCGCCAGTCACCCGTCGCTCCTCATATTTGGCACGAAGGTCATGAGAGCATAGAAGAAGTCATCGTGAAAAAAGCACGCGAGAAAAATCTGACTTTGGGTTTCGCTGAATCTTGCACCGGAGGCCTTTGTTCTCATCGCATGACCAATATTTCAGGCTCCTCAAGCGTGTTCTGGGGCTCAGTGGTGAGCTACGACAATAGTGTGAAACAAAACCTACTTCACGTGAATCCGGGAACCATTCAACAGCATGGAGCTGTCAGTGAAGCCACCGCCATGGAAATGGCTAAAGGTGCGCGCGAAGCCTTAGGCGTCGACATCGCAATTTCACTGACAGGCATCGCCGGCCCCTTGGGTGGCAGCACTGATAAGCCAGTCGGTACAGTTTGGGTTGGTGTTGCGCGAGCAAATGAACTGAAAGCTTTGCGGTTTGAATACAGTGGCGATCGCGAAACACTCAAATTGAGATTTTCGCAGATCGCACTCTATACATTGTTAGATCAAATCTAGTTGCAAGCATCCAAAGGTATAGTTGCACCTTCGGCGGCTTTTTCTGCTGCAGCAGGATTTCGCTCAATACAGTCTTCTGCTTTCTTCTGAATCTCTGCCCACTTTTGATCGTCCATGGTCTTCATGTATTTGCGAGTTAACTCCGCTTGTGCAGCATTGATCTGACCTGAGGCCTGCATTTGCTGCAGCATCGGCTCAACATCTTGCGGAGTCACAGTCTGAGCTGCGGCACCAAAAGAAGCAAAAACTAGCATTATCGCCACGAGCATTTTCATAAAATCCCCTCTTTGAACTTAATCATACGGCAAATCATCGACTTGGCCAAATCTATCGGATACTCGCTCGCAGAACTTAATCCGACTGTATTTATTGGCTAAGAGATTAAGAA
>JAKFUR010000095.1 GCA_021732585.1 Bacteriovoracaceae bacterium | reverse complement strand
CGACCAACCGGAGCTTGAATTTGTGCGCCTGTGTCTGTCACTACGAGACCGCGGGCGAGACCTTCGGTCGCATCCATGGCAATGCAGCGGACAGTGTTGTTACCCAAATGCTGGGAAACTTCAATGACCAGGTTCCCTTCCCCGCCCGGAAGAGTTTTATTTGTGAGGCGGAGAGCATTGTAGAGAGACGGAAGTTTGCCACTGGCAAATTCTACGTCTACTACCGGCCCCATCACTTGTCGGATCACACCAGTGTTTTCCATCGAGGACTCCTTAACCATTCAGCGATTCGGCACCCGACACAACTTCAGCTAGTTCAGTTGTAATCTTCGCCTGACGCAGTTTATTCATCTTAAGAGACAATTTACGGATCATTTCTTTACAGTTTTTTGAAGCGTTTTCCATCGCACTCATACGGGCGCCGTGCTCTGAAGCAACGGCATCGAGAAGTGCTGTGTAAACCGAAGTCACAAACACTTCCGGGACCAGAGTATCGAGAATGCTAGCCGCTGAAGGTTCATACTTATAATCGTATGGGAACTTCGCTGCGAGAGCTTCTTTCTCTTGCTCAGTCACAACCAACGGAAGCAATTGCTTCAACTTGGTTTCGAAAGCCATGGCAGAAATGAATGAGTTGTACATGACGTACACTTTTCCAACTTCGCCCGTTGTGAACAAGGCCGCCAGTTCATCCGCAATCTTGCGAACTTCTTCGAATGTGGCGTCTTGTTTAACGAAAGTGAAGGACTTACCGACATTCACTTCTTTTTGGATGAGGTCACGAGTCTTCTTGCCGATGAAGTAAAACTTCAACTGCTCACCCGTCGTCTCACGCTGAAGACGGCGAGCCGCCTTCGTGATCGAAGAGTTGTAGCTACCGCAAAGACCCTTGTTCGAACTGATCACCAATACAACCGATTGGCGGTTCTCAGGATTTTCTTTGAAGTACATCGACGAGTAGTCTTTGTTCAAAGCTGAAACGGTACGCACGGTCTGCTCAAGCTCAGTTGCGTATGGGCGCATGCCCAAGATACGCATCTGCGCTTTATTAAGCTTTGCCGCGGACACCAACTTCATGGCCTTGGTGATCTTAAAAGTACCCTTGGTACTCTTGATCCGCTTTTTTAGTTCTTTAATATTTGCCATGGCTCAGTTTCGCCTTAGTGTTTGTAAGCTGCTACGAAAGTCTTGATGGCTTCAACCAACTTCCCCTCAGACTCTGGTGAAATAGCGTTTTCCTTACGGATAGCGCCGACCAAATCACCATGCTTGCTGCTCATGTACTCAGTAAGCTCTTTCTCAGCAGACAAAATTTTGTCCACAGGAATTGAGTCGAACATTCCTTTAATCGCACCGAAGATCGCAACAACTTGGTTGGTCACTTCGATCGGCTGGTATTGCCCTTGCTTCAACAATTCTACGAGACGTGAACCCCGGGCGAGCTGACGCTGAGTCGCTTCGTCCAAATCAGAGCCGAACTGTGAGAACGCTGCGAGTTCGCGGTATTGCGCTAGATCGAGGCGAAGTGTACCGGCAACTTTCTTCATCGCTTTGGTTTGAGCTGCACCACCGACGCGTGAAACCGAAAGACCTACGTTAACCGCTGGGCGAACACCCGAGTTGAACAAGTCAGACTCGAGGTAGATTTGGCCGTCAGTGATCGAGATCACGTTAGTAGGAATGTAGGCCGCAACGTCACCTTCTTGAGTTTCGATGATCGGAAGAGCAGTCATTGAGCCTGCGCCCAAAGCGTCGTTCACTTTACATGCGCGCTCGAGAAGACGTGAGTGAATGTAGAATACGTCGCCCGGGAATGCTTCGCGGCCTGGCGGGCGACGAAGAAGCAATGACATTTGACGGTAAGCTTGAGCTTGTTTGGTCAAGTCATCGTACACGATCAAAGCGTGCTTGCCGCTATCGCGGTAGTACTCGCCCATTGTGCAGCCAGTGTACGGAGCAAGGTATTGCAACGGAGCTGAAGATGAGGCTGGAGCAGACACGATGATCGTGTACTCAAGAGCGCCGGCTTCAGAAAGTTTTTGGTAAACTTGGCGAACAGTTGATTGCTTCTGGCCGATCGCCACGTAAATGCAAACAACGCCTTTGCCTTTCTGGTTAATGATGGTGTCGACGGCAACTGCTGTCTTGCCTGTCTTACGGTCACCGATGATCAATTCGCGCTGACCGCGGCCGATTGGGATCATGGCGTCGATCGCTTTGATACCGGTTTGCAACGGCTCGTGAACTGACTTACGAGCGATAATGCCCGGAGCTTTTGTTTCTACTTGGCGGAATTCTTTTGAAGCGATTTCGCCGTTACCGTCGATAGGTTCGCCGATAGCATTAACTACGCGACCCAAGAGAGCGTCACCGACAGGAACAGAAACGATTTTTTCTGTGCGCTTAACGGTTGAGCCTTCTTTGATGGCCGCATCGTCACCGAGAACCGCGATACCAACGTTGTTGGTTTCAAGGTTCAAAACCATCCCCTTAACGCCGCCTTCGAACTCAACGAGCTCGCCCGACAAAACGTTTTTCAAACCGAACACGCGTGCCACACCGTCACCGATGGTCAACACTGTGCCGATTTCGTTCATTTGCAGGCGCGATTCGAAATTCGCGATGCGCTCTTTAATGATGCCGGTGATTTCTTCCGGGCGGATGGTCGTTGTCATATAATCTTCCTTCCTTGCAGTTATTCGCTGATTACAGAGTTTTTAAATTGGTCGAGCTGGTGATCGAGTGACGCGTCCATTTGCAGGTCTTCAACAGTCACACGGTAACCAGCGCTAATATTTGCATTTTGTACGTAAGATAAGTTCGGCTCGCGACCCAAGCGTGTCTTCAAGAACGCTTTCATCTGCTCAATGATTTTTGGATCTGCTTGAGATTCTGCACCTTCAACAACACCCTTCAGGAAACCCTTCTGGTCGTCGTCGAGTACGATCATTTCTTTCACGATCAGTGGCAAGAGTCCGATACGCTTTTCTTCAATAAGATAATTCACCATGCCGGTAACAAGAGTAGAGAGTCCTGACTTTTTTGCGACATCAGCAAAAACAGCTTTCTTCTCATCTAACGTAAAAACATCCATAAAGAGGACGTTTTCAAGCATATTGGTTTTGTTGATCATTTCTGTGAGCACTGTGAGCTCATCAACAACTTTCTCTTTCTTTTCAGCGCCGAGCTGAAGCAAAGACTGGGCGTAAATTTTAGAAACTGCTTTTTCTTTCATTTCACCATCTCCCCAAGAATCTTAGCCGAAGCCTTGTTCTGGTAGTCTTTGTTGCCCTTGATGGTGGTTTTCGCGCGGGCGATAACTTCATCAAGTAAGCTTGAATTAAGAGCTGCGATCATCGTCTTGCGCTCCGCTTCGATTTTCGAAGTCGCATCGGTCTTCAGTTTGAAAGATTTTTCTTCGATCTCGCGAGCGTAGGTCTTTTCGTAGTTTTTAACTTCTGTTTCAGCCTGGCGGATAATCTCTTTGGCTT
>JAKFUR010000036.1 GCA_021732585.1 Bacteriovoracaceae bacterium | reverse complement strand
TCAGCTGAGCTGACCGTCCATTTCGCGACGGACATGACGTAAAAACTCGCGCTGCTCTTCGTTTTTTCCCAGCAAATAGCTGGCGGCCGGATCAATCACACACCCCTCGAGTGCTTGGCGCCCAAGCAGCATACGAAAACCCATATCACGCCGATTCGCGAGGGTGACTTCGATGGTGCGCTCTTCGAGACCTAGCAACACTTCCATAGCGACAACAAAACGCTCAGAACTCATGCCGCTAGAGTTTGTGACTTTGCGACGATCAAGCAAAGGGGCCACCACTTCCATGCCCATCGCCAAGGAACGCTGAACCGGCATCAGCAAAAAACGCACATGGGGAACACCTTCGATGGTGCAAAGTTCGGGGTCCAAAGCATGCAGACTTGAAGTCCGTGCTCCGGTATCAATTTTGACCTTAATCGCGGGCAGTCCCCACGACGGAAGCCCTACCCACTCACGCCAACCCAAGCGAATTTTATTCATCCCAGGAGTATAGGACCACTTAGGGGGTGTGGGAACCCCGCCAGAGGGAAAAACCTGCTTTTCCGTCTTTAAACTTGCGGTGTGCCACAGGCCGGTTACAATGAATAAAACAGGATGTTTTGCCATTCACAGACATGAGGTCTTCATGAAATTTTCCCTCCTTCTCACACTCATCGTTGTCACGGGCTGTTCGCAAATGCGCCGCCATGTCACAACTGGCTCAAAACCAGAGGCCAAGCAGGTCATGGATACCGCCGAAGTTGAGTGGTCGGCCCTTGAGAAGCTGGATGAGAAAGGTGACGACACCCACATCCTCGTTGACTCTAAGGCGAGTGATGGTGAGATTGCTGCCGCCGAAGGTGGCAACCCAGACGAGACAGAAGCCGTTGAAGAATCCTACACCTCACGCCCCTTCCTCAAAAAAGTCCGCACCAAACGCGTTAAGTTCTGGATCAACTACTTCACAGTCAAACAACGTGATCGCTTTCAGCGCTTTTTGAATAACGGTGCGCTTTACCGTCCGATCATCGAAAAAATTCTCGATCAAGAAGGCGTTCCTCGCGAACTCTTTTTCGTAGGTCTCATTGAATCTGGCTATTACCTCGGCGCACACTCACACGCCAGCGCTGTAGGCCCTTGGCAGTTTATTCGCGGTACCGGTCTTCGTTACGGTTTGGCGATCAACAAAGAGCTCGATGAGCGTCGTGATATCTTCAAGGCCACACAAGCGGCCGCGAACTACTTCAAAGATCTCAACAATATCTTCTCTTCATGGGAACTCGCTCTTGCGGCCTACAACTCCGGTGAGTATGGCGTAATCCGCAGAATCACAAAATACAAGACCCGCGACTACTACCAGCTATCACGCAATCAGCAGCTTCCTTCGGAAACCATTAACTACGTGCCAAAAGTCATCGCGGCCATGCATGTGGCCGACAACTATGAGAAGTACGGCTTTACCATCCCAACTGCCGCCGCTCGTTTCTGGCAGAAGACCAAGACCGTGTCAGCTCCACGCAACACATCACTCAAAAGCCTCGCTCGTCAGATGGGTGTCTCATCGACTCTGCTCGTAAAATTGAATCCTGAGCTTCGTCGCTCAAAGACTCCAAGCTACGCACCAGGTGGTTACCAGTTGCGTGTGCCGGCCGGCAAGCACACCGAATGGATGGAAACCTTGGTGGCGGAAGCTCCCCAAGAAAAAAATCGTGTGAAAGAGATCGAGGCCCTGCGTGAGAAGGTTCTAAACCCTCCTGCTTATGTTGCTCCGATTAGTAAGCTTGCAAGTAAGTCGAGTACACATAAAGTTCGTCGCGGCGAAACGCTTTCAAGCGTGGCCCGTCGTCATAAAATGTCTTTGCGTGAAATTGCTGTGATCAACAAACTCACCGTGAAATCAAAGGTTCGCGTGGGCCAGGTCTTGAAACTTGAAAGATCAAATGATGTGGTCGCGGTTCGCACTTCAGCTCAACGCCGCGAAAGAAAGCCGGCCGCTGCTCCCATCGTTTATCGTCTCCAAAACGGTGAGACGTTGACGGATGTGGCCCGTTGGTTCGGCAAGAGCGTGAATGAAATCAAGTCTGCTAACAGCATCAAGAAAGGCCGCTCACTTCAGGTCGGCGCCAAGGTTAAAATCCCTGACACCCGTAAGGGCACTTACACTGTTCGTCGTGGTGATTATTTGATCAAAGTCGCGCAGAAGTTTAATCTCAATCAAACGGCGCTCATGAAACTCAATAACCTCAAACGCGCTCACCTCGTTCCTGGTCAACGCCTTGTGGTTAATCTCGAATAAATTCCGGTTCAAAAAATTTAAATGTTGCTTTGATAGGTAAGTGATCTGAGGCCTCCGAATGGGGGCCTTGGAAAACTTCTGCACCCATGAATGACCAGCTGGGAGCGTGATAAATATAATCCAAGCGGCGATCCGGACGGTTGGACGGGAACGTGAACCAGGTCTCTTCTTTCTGCAGATAGGCCCCGTGCTCTACCACTTCCGTGAGTGGCAAATCTTTCAGAATCACGTAGGCCTTATCATCCCAGTACACATCGGCGGGATTGGAAAAGCCTGAACGCTTCATCGCCCCTTCCGGCAACATATTAAAATCGCCTGCCATAAAATCCACTTTGTTTTTCTTGGCATAGGCCACGAGTTCACGGGCCTGGTTGTCTTTAGTAGCATGATCAAAGGCTTCAAGATGCAGGTTCACCACTTTGATTTCACGATTATTCACTTTCACGGTGACCACTTGAAAATACCGGTAGAGATAAAAGAGATTGTACCACCAGGCTTTTGAGGTCGGTTTGGTGAGGAGATGGACTTCGTTTTTAACGATCGGCCAGCGCGAGAGAACACCACCGCCAGAACTCATGCCACCGAATTGCCGATTAAAAGGCCAATAAGGGAATGGCACATACTGCGTGCGCCATGATTCGGCCTGCGCCCAATAATTGAGTCCGGTTTTTTGTGACAACAGCTGAAGTTGGTTTTGATGAAGAGAACGAGAAGAAGCAAAATCCACTTCTTGTAAAAACACCACATCTGCGCCGGATAATTTTACAGTTTCGGCGACATGGTTGAGGCTTTGATCGTAAAAATTCTTATCACGGGGATCATAATCGGCCGTGCCTTCAGAGCCGATGCCGTAGGCGTAACCCATATTCCAGCTCATCAAGGTCAACGTGGTCGGACGCTCAAGGATTTCCGCGCCACCCGTTTTTTCTTGCCCGATAAGTCCTTCCTCAACGCGGGGATTAAGATCCCACGGATAAGTAGCCCACACGAAGAAAAGTAAAAAAGGCACGAAGAGACAAAGCCCAGCGATGCAAAGAATTTTCATTTCTGCGCCTTTCCTTGTACGAACACTTGCTCCACTGAACCCGGAAACGTGACTCCCACAAAGGGATTGTGGGCGACCTTGGTTTTGAGATCAGCAGCTGTGAGCGTAAAGGGTTTGTTGAGATTGAGGATGGTGAGATTCGCTACATGCCCAGGAGTTAAAAAACCAAACCCCGCACCGAGTTGTTTCCACTTCGGATGCCAGCTTTGCAG
>JAKFUR010000128.1 GCA_021732585.1 Bacteriovoracaceae bacterium | reverse complement strand
CAAAGATATCCATGATTTAACTGCCAAAGGGAAGGTATGCAAAACATCCGCATTATTGGTGTCGTCGGTGCTGGTCAAATGGGCCGGGGCATCGCTCAAGTCGCCATTCAATCTGGTTTTGACGTCGTTATGTTCGATGCATTTCAAAACGCTTTAGATTTTGGCGCTGATTTCATCAAAGGCCAACTAAATAAAGGTGTTGAGAAAACCAAGTGGTCAGCCGCTGATGCGGAAGCCGCTTTGAAGCGCCTCAAAACTGTCAACGACATGAAGGCGCTGAAAGACTGCGATCTTGTCATTGAAGCTGCCACAGAAAACCGCGCGCTCAAGTTTGATATTTTTAAGAAGCTTGATGAGATCGTGAAGCCAGGTGCTTTGCTCGCGTCGAATACATCCTCTATTTCAATCACTGAGATCGCCGCGCAAACGAAGCGTCCCAGCTTAGTCGCTGGAATGCATTTTATGAACCCGGTGCCAGTCATGAAATTGGTGGAGGGCATTCGTGGTCTCGAGACGAGCGATGAGACGTTCAACACTGTTGCGGCTGCTGCGGAAAAAATGGGCAAAACCTTTGTTCGTGCTCAGGATTATCCGGGATTCGCTGTGAACCGGATTCTCATGCCGATGATCAACGAAGCGTTCTACGCTCTTTACGAGGGCGTTGCGACGGCAAAAGATATTGATACCGCCATGAAGCTCGGAACCAATCAACCCATGGGCCCGTTGGAACTGGCGGACTTCATCGGTTTGGATACCTGCTTGGCGATCATGGATGTGCTTCATACCGGTTTGTCAGACACAAAATACCGTCCGTGCCCACTCTTGAAGCAGTATGTGGCCGCTGGTCGCTTTGGTCGTAAGAATAAAAAAGGCGTATTCATTTATGAGTGAATTCCAAACTCTGCAGTATGAAGAGCAGGATAAGGTCGGCGTACTCACGATTAATCGTCCTGATAAATTGAATGCACTCGATGCCACAGTATTGTCTGAGTTAAAGACTTTTCTCTCGCAAGCCGCGACAAAAAAACTGACGGGATTGATTCTCACTGGTTCAGGCGAGAAAGCTTTCATCGCCGGTGCAGATATCCTCGCCATGACCACCATGGATGCCAAAGCGGCCGGTGAGTTCGGTCGCCTTGGTCAAAACGTCAGCGTGATGTTCGAGTATCTTCCTTATCCAACGATTGCAGCGGTTCACGGGTTTGCTCTCGGTGGTGGTTTTGAAATGGCACTCTCGTGTGATTTCATTTTTGCTTCTGAAAAAGCGGTGTTTGGTTTGCCAGAAGTAAAACTTGGATTGCTGCCAGGCTTTGGTGCAACACAGCGCTTGGCGCGCAGGACTTCACCAGCTTTTGCTAAAGAAATGGTGTTCGCCGGGAAAAATCTCACCGCTGCGGAAGCGCTCACGCGCGGCATCGCCACCCAAGTTTTCGCCGACAAGGCGGCGCTCCTGCAGGGCTGCCGCGACTACCTCGCCGTCGTGGCAAAAAACTCACCGCTAGCGGTAGGGATTGCGAAACGGGTGATTGATCAAGGCGCGCAGACGACTTTGGAGCAAGGTCTTGCTCTTGAAGCCATCGCGTTTTCACAATTATTTACCTCACAAGATATGAAAGAAGGGACAGCCGCGTTTATTGCTAAACGCTCGGCCGTCTTTAAAGGAGAATAGCGATGTTGCTCGACGAGAAATATAACGAAGTTCGCGACATGATCAAGAAGTTCTCTGATGCAGAGATCGGTCCGCGTGCGATGGGCATTGATCATGAAGGTGAGATGCCAAAAGACATCATCGCGAAACTCGCGGAGAACGGATTCCTCGGATCTTACGTTCCAGAAGAATACGGCGGTGCCGGCCTCGATTATCTTAGCTACGCCCTTTTAATCGAAGAACTATCACGCAACTGCGCGTCCACGGGCGTGTTTGTTTCCGCTCATACCTCTTTGTGTGTGTGGCCGATTTTGAATTTCGGAACGGATGCTCAGAAGAAAAAGTTTCTTCCTAAACTTGCCAGTGGTGAGTGGATTGGTTGCTTCGCGCTCTCCGAGCCGAACGCTGGATCGGACGCGGGCTCTTTGACAACGATGGCAGAAGACAAAGGCGATCATTGGGAAATCAACGGCGTAAAAAACTGGATTACCAATGGCAAAGAGGCCAACGTCGCCATCGTTTTTGCGAAGACAAAAAAGACTCCTGACTACAAAGGCATCTCAGCTTTTGTCGTAGAGACTTCGTCTCCGGGATTCTCGATCATCAAAATCGAAGACAAACTCGGCATTCGTGGGTCTTCAACTGCACAACTGGCGTTTGATAAAGTGAAAGTGTCGAAGGATGCGCTTCTTGGTGATCCTGAGAAAGGTTTCCGTGTCGCCATGGCGACTCTCGATGGAGGCCGTATTGGTATCGCTGCGCAGGCACTGGGTATCGCTCAAGGTGCGTTCACGTACGCTGCTAAGTACGTCAAAGAGCGCGTGCAGTTCGGGGCTCCTCTCGCCAACCTTCAAGGTATTCAATTTATGCTCGCGGATATGAGTACGAAAATTGCTTCATCGCGTTTGTTGATTTATCACGCTTCAGCTCTTAAAGACGCAGGGCGTCCGTATTCGAAAGAGTCAGCGCAAGCAAAGTTGATGGCTTCAGAATCGGCGATGTGGGTGACCACGAAGGCGATTCAGCTCTGTGGTGGCAATGGTTACACCAAAGAATATCCAGTGGAACGCTTCTTCCGTGACGCTAAAATCACTGAGATTTACGAGGGAACTTCAGAAGTTCAGCGTATGGTGATCGCTGCTAACGAGCTGAAAGACCTCCAATAACCAACTGATTCCGTTAGACGGACACTGTGCTGTTTGGTACGGTGTCCACTATTTTTGTTTGATCTTTGGCGGAGTGACGAAATCTATGGCGAAAACCAAACCCAAGACTAAGATAGTGGCCAAGAAGCCTGCAGCAAAAGCAAAGGCGAAAGGGAAACCAGTGGCCAAGACTAAAGCGAAACCTGCGGCGAAAAAAGCCCCAGCGAAGAAAGCTCCTCCTGCAAAGAAAGGTCTCCTGAAGACTGCGACAAAGTTCGTAGGCAAGGTGCTTTCTAAAGGCGACAAAGAGCGCGCGAAGAAAGAAGCGGCTAAGGCGAAAGCCGAAGCAGCAAAAGAAAAAGAGCGCGCGAAGAAAGAAGCAGCGAAAGCGAAAGCTGACGCGGCTAAAGACAAAGAGCGCGCGAAGAAAGAAGCACTGAAAGCCAAAGCGGACTCTGCTAAAGCAAAGATTGAAGCTGCGAAAGAAAAAGAGCGCGCAAAGAAAGATGCTGAAAAAGCAAAAATCCAAGCGGCTAAAGACGCAGAGAAGAATAAAAAGATCGCGGCTAAAGAAGCTGAGAAAGCGGCTAAGATCAAAGCGAAAGAAGACGAGAAAGCGGCAAAGCTGAAGGCGAAAGACGATGCCAAGCGCCGCGCTCGTGGTGAAATCGTTGAAGATGATGCTCCACGGGCCCGTAAAGGAGATGAAGATGACGACGAAGAAGACTTCAAGCGCGTCGCCGCGAAAGGCAAAGGCGGCCGTAAGTTCGACGAAGAAGGGACGCACGACCTTGAGCGCGGCTTCAAAAAATACAGTGTCGGTGACCTCGAAGGCAAAATCGCCGACGAAATCGCGGAACTCCGCGAACACTTTGCGTGGAAAGACATCGTTGGCGCGATTGGCACGTTGGATTTCTTCGTGGATCCAAAAGACGACTCATGCGTTGAAAAGGGCTGCGACAACATTCGCACCTCGCAGAGCTGGTGCCGCCTCCACTACTTGAAAGGTTGGAAGAACATTCAACGCAAAAAAGAAATTTTGAGCGAAGGTAAACTTCAAGAGTACATCGAGGAATTGATCTCGAAGTACCCACCGAAATATATCGAAGCGATCACCAACGATTTGTCAGATGACAAAGAGTTTTACAAAGTTCTTAACGAACTCAACATCACCAACGAATTCGACTTCGAAGAAGATTTCGAACAGAACGATGATGATGATGATGATGGGGACATTGGGATCGAACGCTTT
>JAKFUR010000167.1 GCA_021732585.1 Bacteriovoracaceae bacterium | reverse complement strand
GACCGCTCTTTCCCTAAAATAAAAGAACGCATGCAATCACTTGTCACACGGATGTTGACCACGCTTTCGCTTTTAACGCTGTTCCTTTTGGTGGCGGTCGGCGTGCGTCTGAACAGCTGGTCTACTGAGAAAACTCTCGTTCAATGGCCTCTCAATCCAAGCCTCATTTCGCTTACAAATTCTGCTTCTAACGAAGTTGCGGCATCACCCAACCTTGAAGACGTCTTTGTTGCTTACACTATTCCTGAGCTCACTCTTGAGGCTCCAGCACGCAAGATGGCTTCTGCTCCAAAGAGAAGAGTGCTTCCACGAGTTCAATTCCGGGCCATTCAGAAAGAAGTGCATATTCTTGATGAAGTGTTTGCACCGATCGAAGAGTTTGAATCAGCAAGCGGTGAATGGCGTGAGTTGCAAGGCTCAACCACAGTTCCTGAATTCGATACCATTAAACTTGAAGCGGTTGTGGTTGCTCCCATTGAAGCCACAAATCTTCTCGCACTGGCCGATCAGTATTCTTTGCCACAAGAAACGATGGTCGCTGCTGTAAAAGAAGAAAAGAAAGAAACGATTCCAGCACCGGTAGTTGAAGATGTTGTGAAAACATCTCAAGCCGCAAGTGTTGATGCTGAACCAGAGTTCTTCACCTACGAAGCCAAGCCTGTTGAGAAAGCGGTGGTTGCCGAAAAAGCTCCTGAGTACTCACTTCCTGAAGATATCAATGTCGCCAACCAGGCGGTTGAGACTACTCAAAAAGAATTGCCTCAAGCCGAAGATGAAGAGTTGATCACTTATAGCTACACCGGTGGCCAGCCAGGCAAACAACTTGATCGTCCAGTGCCAGCGGTTGCTCAAGCATCAAAACCGAAGCTGAATGTGGATACTCACAAACCAGCACCCACTCCAGGTGAAGATGATGGTGGAGAGCAGGGTTTTATGAATAGTCACGCGAATGTAGTGATCGCACCACTCTCGGTGAGTACTCAAGTGACACATCTTCGTCACTTTGAATTACGTGCACAAGATGACGGTAATACGATTCTTCAAGACAATGGTATTGGTGAAGTCGCAATTCAGGAAACTTCAGTGGGCGCCAATGGTTCACGTAGTTTTGTTCTTCTCCAGCGCGACCATATTCCCACTCATATTGATGTTCCGATGGCGGCCGGTGTGAAGCTTGAAATTCCTGCGATGGAGCGTTCGTTCTTCGCACAATACGAAGTGCAGCCGGGCCAAGTTCCTGTCGGCTATGTACTTGTTGAACTTGATGATGAAACGGAATCGATCACGGTAGATGGTCTTAAGCCACATATCACTCGCTTAACAGATCAGTTCAAGAAGACCACAGACAGTGATTATCGTTATGTGATGCTTTCAGGTGTTGAAGTCGGTAATCGCTTGCTCACCTCTATTCGCTCTGACGGCAAAAAATCTCAACGTATCATCCATGTTCACGAAGAAGAAATAACCTTTGATGCCAATCTCTACACAGAAAGTGGCGACCTGGTTTTGAGTCTTAGTGAAGAGGGTATGTTGAGTCGCAGCCGTCGAGATCTTGTGATCTCGGGCGAAAATGTCTCAATGACTTTTGGTGGTGAGCGCGCGCAAAAGATTTCACCAGCTAATTACAAATTACGTGCTCCACCGTTACTTTTGGGCTCACGTCACTACGTCACTTTGACTCACCAAAAAGAAGAGATTTTTGTAGGTGTTGAGAAATCGACAGAAGTGGAAGTTCCTTCAGAAGATCTCATTCTCGAAGTCATCCGAAAGTTCGGTATTGCTGGCCACGCTGGTGCTTGCTTGATCCAGGTGAATCTTGATCGCCCCGCCAAACGCTACGAAGTGTTAGCTGAGTCTCACGGACAATCTCATGTGAGCTACGGGCTGGTTTTGGATAAAGACGGCCAATTCTACGAATCACTGGGTGAAAGTTCACGCCGTCTGTTTATTATGTCAGAGAATCAAGGTGGCGAAGAAGCCGCTCGTAATGCGAAAATTAACATCCGCATCGAGTATTTAGACGGCAGCAAGCGCAACTTTGCGAGTTTCTGTTCACCAAATACTTACCTCGTCGAACAACTCTGAATACCTAAAATCTTCTTCTGCCAATCAATGGGGCGATAGCGACTCATCTTATCCATTGTTATTTTTAAGAAGCGCTTATCATCCATAGCATAGGTCACAACAAGGGTGCCGCGAGGATAGGTGTTCTGGGGCTTTCTGAGATGCGGATTGAGCTCTGACCACATCTTGTCTTTGATCTTGGCAGGAACGAAAGAGCAGCGAGCAATCGCCAGGTGGAGCTCCCTAACGTTTAAGGCGGGAATATCTTTCTCCGCAGGAAAAATTTCATCACGGTAGGCCAGGGTATGCACCAAGGCGATAAATTCAGCGTAAAAGTTTTTAGAGGCAAATCCCAAGTGGGGATGTGAGTAGTTTTTAAGAATGTCTTCTAGCGTATCTACCTTAAGTTCTCGACGTGCTTTTACCAAATGCTTGGTGCCTGAGTTGTAGGCCGTTATCGCCATATCCCACGTCTTCAAAATCTTTTTATTTTCTCGTAGTAAGTGAAGTGCGGCGACAGAAGCAATCAATGGATTTGAGCGGTAGTCCAGTTGGGAATTTCTTTTGGGGACAAAATAAGAGGCAACCAGGGGCATGAATTGCCAGATCCCTGTCGCACCGACTCGCGAGTGAGCAGAGTTATTAAAACTTGATTCGAGAAAAGGGATGGCCAAGAGTTGCGGAGGTAGATCGAATCGCGCAAATAGCTCATCATAAAACGTAGCGTAAGGAGCCATGTTGGCTATGCCGCTTTCTATGACATCACGCTGTCCTGTCTGAGTGCGGATGTTATTGGCCTTCTCTAAGAAATATTTTTTTCGAGTTGAGGGATCAGCAGGGGGAGGTTGGCCCGAATCATGAAGGATCTTCATGAGAGAAAGGGACATGCGGGACTGAGCATTACCTTGTGAAAGTTGTGTTAAAACTTTTTTTACCTCGAGCATTTTGTCTTTAGAGATAGATTGCAAAATAGCCGAACGAGCAAAGCGATTGATGTTAGGCCCTACGACATTAGAAAAATCTAGCACACCGTAAACGATACCAAGATCAGCTTTGTCATGGATGACGATGTGATGAGTTGAGTAGCGTGTATAAATACCAAACCAGAAACGAACAAAAGGTGACCAGAAAGAGTTTACTTCAAAGCGATCTGGAACGCGATTTTCAAAGTCGGCCAGAATGTCAGTTGTCATTGAATCGCTGATGGCTGCTTGAGCTTCAGGTACATCAGCAGAAAACTTTGGCGAATGAACAAGTTCGTCATGAAGAAAATCAGACGAACTCAGAATAAAGAGTGTGAGAAAAGCGAGAAGTAGACGCATTACTTATCGAGTCTACTTAGAACTTGCATGGTCTTCTTATAGCCGGCTTCTACAGCGTGACCTGCGGTCTTTGGGTTTAGAGTGAAGTGATTACCAAAGAAGAGTTTGTAGTCGTCATGATCGGGAGCGATATCAATGAAGCGCACCTTGGGATTTACGTTCATCTTTCTTTCCAGAATAGACATCAATGTTCTACGTTGCGACTCTGGAAGTTTTTCGGCTTTCATCCATGCATTCACGGTCGTAAGGATGTCGAGATTCTTGGCTCGCTCAGCCCGATGAGTAATAATTTTCTTCTGAATCATGAGGTAAATAGACTGAATAGCAATCGAGGGCAAACCGTAATTCGCCAAACTACCAATCTCGTCATGGTAGTGATACGGTGTGTGAGTCCATGAACTAATGATAACGTCACAGCCATTGTCTTCCGCCACGTGGGTCGACAAAGTCTCACGGATTTCGCCGTCGATGTAATAATCAATTTCACCATTGAGCGGGTTCTTCACCGGATAGGGTGTAAAAAATGGTGGAACAGACATGCTAGCAGCGGCAGCAACAGATACAGGGGTGCCGGTGTAATATTGCGATGTCGGATCGTTAACGGGGCTTGGGTAGTTATATTTCGAGAAAATAACTTTGCGTGAATGATCAAGTTGCGTGGCCACCACAAAAAGATCAGGGGCAAAGTCTTCAAAAC
>JAKFUR010000059.1 GCA_021732585.1 Bacteriovoracaceae bacterium | reverse complement strand
TGATTTGCATGTCACCCAATAGAAAAATATCCATCAGAGAATTTGTGATGTTAATAGGATTCTCTGTGTTTACACCGACATCCAAATTTAGATAATCCGTGAAGGCACCGTCTCTATCTCTTGGAATATATTTCACATCGGCCGTTGCACTACTAGGCCCCATAAACTCAGTTATCTCATTCAGGATATTACCGCGGTTTATAGTGAGGTCACCGTTCAGCGTATAAGGCCTGCGATTACCAAAAATTAAACCCTCGCCCGTAACAGTAAGATGTGAGCGATTCTTAATTGGGATGGAAGCACGCTCCAATGAGTAGCGAAGATTCACATCCGGATCAAGACCATTAAAGAAAACCGTACCTGACGCCAGTACTTTTCCGGAGTCAGGTCGGAAAGAAAATTGCTGGAGATCAAGTTCCTTGTCTTTGAATGTCATTTTGTAGTTGAGATTACTTAAGGCAAAGGGAAGTAAGTCTGTACTCACGGCCATATCACGTGCAGACGATGAGAACTCAAACGCGAGATCTTGGGGTGAAAGAATCCACTTAAGTTCTGCGGAAGCTCGCCCCTCAGCACGCTGAACGTGCTTACTGAGAATTTCAAAGTACTTCGCATCCAGGTCAATACTGTTTTGGATGACAATATTTTGTTTAAAATCCCCGGTGGCTTTAGATGTCACTTTCAAGTCCGGGGCATCGAGACGCACATTCCAATGCTCAATCTTTCCGTCACGAATCTTTACCTGTGGCGCAACGAACCTTTGCTGGAGACCAATTTCATTAGTGATGAGACGCACACTCTTCAGCCACGTTTCAGCTTCAATCCTATTCCACTTCCAATCAGTAAGTGAAAATTTGGAAACTAACGAAAGATCACCTGTGGCGTTTGTCAGTTGTGGATTCTCACCCAAAACACCACGTAGAAACAAAGGAAGATCTGGAATCTCTACAGCAAGGTCTGAGACTACCCGAGTTAAGCCACGATCTTGAAATGAAGTTGTAGAAAGAACAATCCAGTCCTTGGCTACCTTGGCATCAATGCTAACCGAGTCGTTTCGTACGTCCCACTCAAACGTGCTATCGGGGACTGTCTTGTCGTGAACGCGAGACTGAGACAGTCCAAGAAAGCCGCGATGGCGCCACTTACTCGGCGACTGGCTCCCCTGAAACTCACCTACGGCTTTAAAATCAAGTGCGAAAGGCAGTCGCTTGTACATGGCCAGTTCACTTGAGCCCAACTCACGTAAGGAAAGCTTATAGTCTAAACGCGAGTCTGGAAGATTGTAACTAATCGCTCCTGTGATTTTTCCATCTTCTTTAACAGCGGAAAAATCCTTAAGGTCAATTTTTCGATCCGCGAACTTAAAGCTAAACTTCGAGTCCTTAAATGATTCTCCATAGGCCATGATTTTTTGTGCGTAGACATCCGCATCTACTTTCAGATTCGCGATGTCACCACGGGCAAAGATATCGACGTTGCCTTGCAATACCGTTTCGAAATCCGACGGAAGAAACGCTAGTCCGTCTTTCAACGGATAGATGGCATCTCGAAATTCAGAGAAGCTAATTTGCGGCAGCTGGATGGAGAGGTCCATCAGAAAGTTACGGTAGTTTATGAGACCCGTTCCTGCATACTCATAGCGACCCTTCTTGGCTTTGAAGGTTGGCAGTTCTACAAGCCCATCCTTGAGACCTATCTCCATCTTGTGTTCAGTTTCACCCAAACGGTAACCGGCTACCTCGAAATTTCGAAAAATCCCTTCAAGCGTTATGTGTACATCCTCAAGACTACCTCTAACCTTAATTGTGTTCTCGCCCTCGCCTTTCAGGTCGAGATCGGCGATGTTACCAAAATCGACTAGGGAAAGTGGACCTTTGCTAATATCAAACCTAACTTTTGACTTACTGATGAACCCGTCGATGTCGAGTTGTGTCCGCGGAGCTTTCAGTCGCGCTTTCATTTCAAAGTTGTTATTTAAAAGTTTAAACTCTGACTGATGAAGCCAGATGACGGGTGCATGGACAATTTTAGAAATACCGCCTTCGTCTCTAGGAAACTCCAAGCGAAGATTAGTTACCTTAAAACCATCTACAGGACGGAAAAATAGATCGTCACCCTGTATAGTGAAACCCATGTCTCCACTTAACTCACCTTTCAGTGGTCGCAGAGGTTCACCCAGAATCGTAAGAGCATTATTGAACTGTAGGTTTTCTAGTCTCGCTTTCGCTCCATCCGGAAGAATTTTTCCTTTTGCTTGATCCCAGACACGAACCTCGCGAAGGAGCTGGAGCTTTTCATGATTATTAATCATTTCAAACTTGGGCACGATGATCCCAGCTTCGTTTGATATGACCTCACCTTTAAGTGTTTGAGCCGAAAAGACACTCGACTTAAAGCCTTCGGCCGTGAAATCGGCAGTGGCACGAGGGCCTTGCTCTTGATCCCAAGTTACTTTTCTTTTGAGTCTGATGATCCCATCATAGAACACGAATGGGTCGAGATTTATCCACTCATGGATGTCGGGAGCATATAACTCAGTATCTATATCACCTTTTGCCCTAGCCGATTTTATTTTTGCCCAGCCCAACAACGAGCCCTTGCCGGTAATTTTCGAACGCTTCTGCAAAATTTGAAAACTATCCGCACGAATTTCTTCTTTAAGTAACTCGCCTTTAAACTTGAAAAGATCAACGCTGTTTGTGATTTTTGCATGCTTAACTTGCTTAACTTCGCCATCAAAAGCAATTTCTTTGGGTGACGGAGAGATTTTGAGGCTATGAACATCAAGGCTCATATCCAAAATAGATATCCTACTATCAGCAATGGCCAGCGTTCCAATATCAATTGGAAGCTTATTGAGTTCAGACTGGATAATATCCCAAGGGTGGCGATCGGATTCTTTTTCATCGGCTATGACGATGTCGGCGTAACCTTCTTTGAGAAAGACTTCACGGAGGCGAAATTTTTTTCCTCGAAATAATTCAATGTCAAACGACACGCCAAGCTCTCCGGCCTCTGCAGAAACACGTGTTCCTTGACGATCATACAACACAGATACGTTTTCAAGTGCGATGCCCGGAGGAAAGAAGCGCACATCGAGACGACTAAATCGGACCTTTGCATCGACTTGAGATGAGACTTCGGTGATGGCCTTAGAAAGAAGTCGACCAAATGCTCTCGATTGCAGAAACGACCAGGCAGCTCCCGCCAGCACGACGAAAAAACAGAGAAAGAAAATCAGGATCGTATTAACCCTGCGCAATCTTGTTCATCCTTTCTTTCGTCTGACGATAGGTTGGATCCATATTGAACACGGCCTTAAAGGCGTGGCGAGCATCGTCTACGAGCTTTAGGTTCATCAGCAAACAACCCTGAACGTACTTCAGTTCTTTGAACTCATCAATGCTGAGCGATGACTCACCTAACATGCTTTCGATTAACGCTAAACCTAAGTGATTCTGCTGCATATCCATCGCATGGATAACTTGGAAGTATTGGAACTTTCTTTTGAGCTCGGGTCTGAGCTCGTTCATGTTGCAGTTTTCTAACAGCCAACCCACAACACGCTTGAAACCTAAGGTCTTATACGCCACAAGCAAATCGAGCAGCACTTCCACGCCAGGTGCATAAAGCTGAAGCTGCTTGATGGCATTCATTTCAACAGATTTCAATTCTTCACTGTCTTCGTTGTCATCTTCAAGCGACGAGCTAGGCGCTACGACGATCTTTGGACCGGTTAACTTGAGATCGTCAGGAGTAAGTCTGACTTCTTGCTCTTCTTCGTTGGCACGTTGCTGTCTGGCGCCAGCATTATCCAATAACCAATCTTTGAGAATCGAATCATGACGAGTCAGTTTGACGAAAGAAAATCCACGCTTTCGTTTAAGGGCTGCATAGGCTTCGAGGGCGATTGCATGCTCATCCTCTTTAATTGCAAGCTCCAGTGCAAGCTTAAGATTCTCCCAATTGGCTTCGTGCAAGACAAGTTCTACAAGCTTCTTCCAGTCTTCTTTTGTAAGCGACTGAGACGAAAGAAGAGCGGCGGTTAAATGCACTTTGTGCATAAACAAAACAGCATCACCATCCGTCGAATCAAGAGTCTTTGAAAAATCTGCTGCAGCGGAGAGCAGGGAAAATTTGGTGTCCTCTTTTTTGTCTTCTATCTTGGCCCATCGTCTCCCTAGTACCTCCGAAAGACGGGAAAACTGCTTGCTCGACGAAACAACCTCTTCGATGAGAATGAGGGCTTGGAAATGGATGAAGTAAAAATAGAACGATTGAGGAAACCAGATCTCATACATACT
>JAKFUR010000173.1 GCA_021732585.1 Bacteriovoracaceae bacterium | reverse complement strand
GCTCGTAATTCAGCAAACGCGCGACCTTGTAGTACTTATCAAAGTTTTGCTGAAAGTCCTGCATAAGGACATCAGCAAGCTTAGGATCAAGAATAGATTTGCGATGGCCTTTACCTAGCTGTGAGCCGATGGAGTACGAGACATCACGCTGTTCTTCTACATCCAAAAATTTTTTCACCTTGGTGGCAAAGCTCGGGATCTGGCGGCCCCAGAATTGTTTGTCGCCCATGGTAGCATAACCCAAGCGTTGCTCCATTCCATCCGCGTAAACTTTGGAGGCCTCAATCATGCGTACACCGTGATGTGGCCAAGGCGATGTGAAGAACTGTGTATCGCGCTCAACGTAGACTTCTTTAAGATCAAGCAAGATCGCATCATGAAGCGCATCGGGATTTTTGGGTAGCAATGAATAAATGAAATGTTTTTTTCCGAGAGTGCCGGGCGTAGCTCCCACTTCATCAAGGTAAAACTCATCCAGCAAATGGAGTTCATTGCGAGAAGCGAGGAAGCGCTTAAGCAGCGTGCGCGTGAAATCCCCGCGGCGATCAATAGGAAACTGGCGCATCTTGCCGGCCCATTTACGATTTGAGCCTAAGTACGCACGTGTGTTGGTTTGCCATTTTTCAGGCTTCGTCGTTTTCAGCAAACGGATCTGCTTGAAAGGAATATCTGGCCGCAGGAAATGCGTGTAGTACCCCTCGATGAAATAATCCACCACGCTACGATTCAAAAAGCCCTCATCTTCCTCGCGCCACAAAGAAAGCGACGCCAAGAAGCGGATGATGTCCCAGCAATAAGGTCCCATGCGCGAGCGATCAAAGTCTAGCAGAGCGGAGCCACGGAAGGTGCGGACGTAATTATCAAGATGGGGATTGCCGTGGATGAGCACGCGCGGAACCAGGCGCAGATCGATGATCTTTTCCAGTCGGCCTTGCATGATGGGACCCATCATACGAAAGAAAAGAATCAGATCCTGTTTTTCCCCCTCTGAACCGAGGGTCGCACGTCGTTTTTGGAAGGCGAGAGAGCGCCGGAGATATTCTTCCATGCTTCATTATGGCCTGAAATCGGAGATTACGCCATAATCGGCCTATGAAAACACGCCTCCTTAACTGGGCCCGCTCGCTCCCCCTTCAGCGTCTGTTATGGGTCAGCGCGCTCTCTGCTTGGGTCCTTGATCTCATCAGTGCCTTATATTTTGTGCGCTACTGGGAAGTGAAAAATACCGGTGCGCAGATGTGGTCTATGGCGATGGCCATGCAAGGGCTGGATTGGTACGCCCTTGAGCCTGAATACCGTCAGCAGTTGATATCTATACTCACGATGAGCGCTGGTATGATGCTGTTAGGCATCCTGATCGTTAATACTGTTTTTTATTTTTATCTCGCTCATCACAAGCGCTGGTCTTGGCAGTATGTGGTCACTTACTGCATCGGTGCTGCCGGCATGGGGCTCATCACGATGTTTGAGGGTGTACGCGTGGGAATCTTCTGGGACATTTTTAATGCCCTTAGCATACCCGCCTATGTGTTCTTAGGATTTGTGGTCTGGGCCAGGAAACCCGATTGCGCGGACAAAGGTTTTCGGTTTAAGCGCGCTCAAAGTCCGGGATAACAAAGTTCCCACCGTCGGTGTTGCCCCAATCTGGAATTGGACGCAGCTTATTCATCAACACACCTTGGCCGGCGAGCGCCAATAAGAATGAATCAAAGGCTTTCGGGTTTTTCACCAGCATTTCAAAATCATGATCGTAGATAAAAAGCTGGAGCTTCTCTTCGATGCCGCGGATAAGTGTTTCACGCGCCATGCTTTGTAAATCGAGATCAAACAGCTGCAAAAGCTGAAATTTGCCAACCAAACGCGCACGGTAAAGCTCTAGGAGAACAATTTGAATGCTGGATTCATGTAACTGCAAATCCTGCGGGAAGTGACGAATGAGATATTTCAAGCGCGCCAGCAACATCACGGACACATGCCCGTAGGAATCGTAACTGGTTTTGAAAATCGACAAGAGCTGGTCGTAGTAGTTTTTCCAGATCCAGAAATCGATCGGACGATGCCAGTAAGGAATAAATCCTTTGCGCAGTTTTCTTTTAAATGAGCGAGAGAGAATATGTTCATCGGCCGTTTTATGCAGTAGATCTCGTGACCAGTCTGTTTCTTCAGCAGAATTACGGGTCTGCTCGTAGCGCTTAGGATTCTCGCGTTCCATGCGCGCGTCTTCTTCCAACAGCGCGTTCATTTCTTTGCGAACTTCTAGCACCGGCGTTTGTGGACAGGCATTGGCACCAGGGCACTTCAGCTGACAGGTCTCACAAAGTGGACGCGAGAGAGGAAAATCCACCACGATTTTTTGCAGGCCATACTGCTCAATCCAAGCAGTGATAATTTCATCACGGTCTTGAATCTCTTCGTCTTTCACTTGGTGAAGGGATTTTAAAAACCAGCGACCGCGATCTGGGTAATGCTCAAGCAAGCAGAAGAAGAAGTTCTCTCGCCGACCGCCGCCTAAAGATAATCCAGCGACGTTGGCGTTTACTTTCATGTGAGCGGTGCCTCGACCTTAAAGTCTAAGCGGCGCATGTTACATTTCAAAATCAGCGCATCAAGCGCATCCAACGGCATGCCGTGATGGATGAGAATGAAACAACCACCGCCCCCGGCCCCGCACATCTTCAAGCCCACTGCGTGCCCTTGAGCACGTAAGGCCGAAGCGAGGTCACGGATTTTATCGGTGGTGATGTTCGGGAATAGTTTTTCGCGCTCTTCACCTTCCAGACCAATGAGCTCGAGCATCTTCTTCCAGTCTTTCTTCAGAATCGCCTGGCGCGTGTCGGTAGAAATCTTTGCGATTGCCGCAAGACCTTCTACGACTTCAATGCGCTTATCAAAGAAGCCTTTGTACACTTCCCAGTTGTTGATGCCGGAAGCACGACTCTGGCCTGAATATACCAAGGCCACATTGTCTTCGAGAGCTTTTTTGAGCTCTGGTGAATAGAGTTGCTCGATCAAAATATCGCCTTCGATACCTTTGAGAGCAAGCACTCCACCGACGAGAGCGGGGAAATAATCTTGGTAGCCAGCGACGCCTTGATTGAGGATGCGCGACTCCACACCCTTCACACGGCGCACGGCCTCTTTCACATCGAAGCTCTTATCAGTGAATTTGCAGAGCGCTTTATACAATGTCACGCCCATGGCCGATGAACCGCCTAGGCCTGAGCCAGCAGGAGCGCCACTCATGAGTTCCACTTTTAAATTCGACGTAAGACCGAAGAGTTTGAGAATTTGAATCACAAAGGTCATCTCTTCAAAGCGGCGCGAGTACAGCACCTGCTCATCAGTGAGTTCAGATTCATCGTACTTGTAGGTTTTGTTGTAATCGCTCGAAACGATTTCGAGACCCTTGAAGCTCGTCTTCTCAAGCACAACTTGCGCTTTGAGACCGGTGGCCACATTAAGCGTCCACACGTCTTTCAAAATCAGATTGATCGGCTCGATGTCCAGTGTTCCGCCGACGAGATCGACTCGAACAGAGCCGGCTTCAGTTACCCGCATTCAGAACTCCGATATAAGGGAGCTCCCGGTAGCGGCCGGCATAATCAAGGCCGTAACCGATGACGAACTTGTCTTCGATCTCGAAGCCCAAATAATCGATGCTGACTTTGTGTTTGAGCTTGGAAGGCTTGTAGAGCAGAGACGCGAGACGAACTTCTTTCGGTCCACGCAAAGCAAGCATCGCCATCAAGGTCTTGATGGTGAGGCCGGTATCGACGATGTCTTCCACGATCAAAACGTTTTTGCCTTCAACGTTGCACGTGATGTCCATGTCCAAGCGGACGTTGCCCGAGCTTTGGGTGCCTTCGCCGTAACTTGAAAGCGAAATGAATTCCAAGGTCATGGGACGATTAATTTTTTTGATGAGGTCCGAACAGAAAATGAAGGCGCCTTTCAGAACGCAGATCACGACGAGTTCTTCGCCCTCGAAATCCCTAGTGATCGCCTGACCTAAGGCTTCAATACGAAGGGCGATTTCTTCCTCAGAAATCATGACTTCAGGTGTGTACATTTCCATGCGCAGGACTCCCCATGAGACGTTTCTCAAAAAATATCATGGGGAAAAGAAGCCGTCAGTGACTGAGTTGCTCTGTGGCGCGACGTTTTTCCTCTTCGAGAGGCAAAAGCGCCTGTTCCTCAACTTCATCGAGCTGATAATGACCACGACAACGCGCCTCGTAGGCGTCGGTTTCGCCCAAAAGCACCTGTTCTTTGCTCTTCGAGAGACGCTGTGAACGAACCGCGTGAGAACCACAAACCGTGCACACGGCAT
>JAKFUR010000139.1 GCA_021732585.1 Bacteriovoracaceae bacterium | reverse complement strand
GTTGATTTGCGCCAGGAAGGGAAGAAGGTCAATGCTGAGTGATAAACTTGAATGGTGCCCGCTGACTGACTTTACGTCAGCGGAGACATTGCTCAAGGAAGGCTTCGGCGCTTCTGGGCAACTCATCAAAAAATTCGAATTCACCAAAGAGTGGCTGGCGCAAAAGATTGCGGCACGCTCGGTGGTGGTCCTTCCTATGGCATTTGTAAATCGCAGTGAGATTTGGCCAATCTACCAAGGTCCCGCGGGACAGATTCTCACTGAGAGTGATGATTTCCTGGCGCTTCATAAACCGTCGGGCATTCATACTCATCCGTTAAACTATGAAGAGGCTCCTAACCTCGTGAGCTGGCTCGTGCAGGCGGGTCGTCCCGAAATGGGGCGAGTCAATCAAAACGGAATGGACCGCGGCTGCCTATGGCGTCTTGATCAAGACACCTCGGGGCTCGTGCTCTACGCAAAGAATGACAAAGCCTACCAGCATGTCCGCAATAACTTCGCGCAAACCTTTCGCAAAAAATATTACCTCGCCGTTGTGGCAGGTGATCCCGGCGAAGGAAATGATGTCGCCCACTTCCTCGTTCCATCAGGACCTAAGGGACAGAAGATGAAAGTGGGAACCGCGGGTCAGCGCGCGGTCTTGAGCTATCAGACGCTTGCTTCGGTCGGTGGCAACAGCTTAGTGCTCGTAGAACTCAAGACAGGTCTGCGCCATCAGATTCGAGTCCAGATGGCAGCACTGGGACATCCGTTGTTAGGCGATACGTTTTATGGTGGTGCGGAGGCGCAGCGAATGTATCTGCATTGCTGGCGTTATGAAACGCAAGATCAGAAGTGGGAAGATCCCCATGCTGACTTATTTGGCGACATCTTTGACCTGAACGGTTTGCTTCAGGTGATCCATAATAAATTGGGGTGAGTTCAGTGTAGCGAGCTTCGCTACGTACTGACCTTCACTCACGGCATTGATCGTCATTCTAGGATGATCGATCTCCATGCGAATAAAAAATACTTTTTCCAGAATGTCATTTTGTGAAACGCGTGCGAGTTCAACTAAGTAGTTGGCCAACTGACGGTAGAGCGCCGCTTTCAACTCTTTCTCGTCTTTCTTCACCTGCATCTCACGAATCAAAACCGTGAGGTTGTTGTCATCACACGAGACCTTCCAATTCTGCGGAATGCCTTTTTCGATCTTCACCAAAGCGGCCCGGCATGATGTGGGCTTCAATTTGGGATTATCAAAAATAGGAAGCAAGCCGCTAGCACCGAGGCCCACGGTCACGAACATCAAAATTCCCAGAGAAAGCATGGGGCTTTTAAACAACAATTTCAGAAACATAGCTCGATTATCTCAGGAATAGCGCAAAAGGGAACTCAAGTTCTTCGGGAGAAAGCCGATCAGTTTAATCAAGAATATGAGAGGATTTCATGAGTGATAAGTCATTGAAAATTGAAGCATCTGTTTGGAACAAGCTTGGCCAGTTGGCCCAATTTGCTCCGGAAACCCCCTGGGAAAAGGTCGCAGCTGACCTGGAACTTTCCCAAGAAGAGGCCCGTCATTTGATAGTGGCCCTGAAAGATGCACAGGAAAACCTGCAGTCCCACACTGGCGAAGAAGAAGACGTATTTCAAGCGTGGGATCTCGCTCACTGGTGCCAGCTGACTCATCTATTAGAAGATATGGCACAGAAGAGCGCCGGAACAGAGATGAGCTCAATGGTAGTTCCATTGCTTAAGCAACAACGCCAGCATCCGGCCTATCCGGTTTATGTTCAACTCCGCCAGCGTTGGCAGGAAATGAGTCGCAAGCAAGGCCCTCAACTCGTAACGAGCGATGATGCTTTTACAGACCGCAAGATTCGTCTGATTGAAGAATCACTGATGGAAAAAGATACGCTGATTATTGAGTGCGCCACCGGCAAACTCTGGTCGTTGATTCCATGCAAGATCACCTATCTCGAAGGCAAATTGTCGTTGATCGCAGAAGAAGTTCACGATCACAGTTTGATGTCGATGGAACTTTCCGAAATGAAGAACATCAAGCGAGCGGACAGGGCGAAAGCTCCTCGCGCTGGAATCCATGAAGTGGCGGAGTTTATTCGTGCTTTACGCTCGATGTCTGAAGCGGAGACGCGTCTTGTTTTGAAAATTAAAAGTCCGGATCAGTTCACACTTATGCCCGACTATCAGTTCCTAGGTAAACCCTGTCTCGTGACGAATCCAGAAGGCGATTTGATCTGGGCCGCATGGGTGGAGCCCTGCGATGAACTCTTCGAGTGGCTTATGAGCATGGATGATCACGTAGAAATCCTTGAGCCGAGCGAATTTGTACTGGATTACGCCGTATACTGTGAGGAAAAAATGCGAAAGATGGCGTAGTCTTTCTCCCATGTCACAACGTCGTCCCTCGCTGCTTCATTGGCTTTCCTTTCTTCCAGCGCTCGCTTATTGGTGGCTGGAATCAACGCAACCACTCAATGTGGCCCTGTCAGTGGGCATTGGACTTTCGGTTTTAGAAGTCACCGTTGAGAAAATCTACACCGGCAAAGTTCACACACTTTCTCGCCTTAACTTCGGCATTATTGTTTTATTAGGTACACTGTCACTTTTCGCCCGTGAAGGGGTTTGGTTTAAGTTGCAACCGACGCTGACTGGTTTGGTGTGTGGCATCTGGCTCACATTCAATCAGGCCAAGGGTAAAACGATGCTGTTAGAAGCGATGAAGGACATGGGAAGGCCCTGGCCGTTTCCAGATGAGTGGTTGAGAGATTTCGAGCGCCACGTGATCATCTTTATTTTTTCTTTCGCCGCCTTCATGGCCTACTGGTCCATCTGGGGCACCACGGCTCAGTGGGCCTTCTGGAAAACCGGCGGTCAGTACATGTGTTTTGGTGCCTTCATGGTGGCAGAATTTTGGTGGCTTCGACATAAGGCCAAGAGGGGACGAGCATGAAAAAAATAGCCGTATTCTGTGGAGCGCGATTGGGAGTGCGTCCTTCGCGCAAAGAAGCCGCTGAAGAGTTGATGAAGGCCTTTCATAAAGAAGGCTGGGGGCTCGTTTACGGTGGTGGCCGCGTAGGCATCATGGGTGTGCTCGCCGACGAGATGCTTCGCCTCGGTGGTGAAGTTGTCGGAGTGATTCCTCGTCGCTTGATGGAATGGGAAGTCGGCCACACTGGCCTGAAAGACTTGCGTGTGGTGGAAGGCATGCATGCCCGCAAGCAGCAAATGTATGAGGCTTCGGATGCGTTTATCATTCTGCCTGGTGGCATCGGCACCATGGATGAGTTTTTTGAAATTCTCACTTGGAAGCAGCTAGGTGATCATGAGAAACCTATTGTGATCTTTAATCATGACGGCTACTACGACGGTCTGCTGCAATGGTTTGCTCGTGCCGTGGAAGACGGTTATTACACTCCCGAGCAGATGGATTTGTTTCGGGTAGAGAAAGAACTTCCACCGCTCATTAATTTTCTCAATGAGTCCTGGAAGTGATGTTCTTCTGGCAAAAAAAACCGGAGAAATATCTCTCACAAATCGCGTCTGAGGATGTGGCCTGGCTCGCTTGCACTATCAGCACGGTCCATTATTTAGATATGCTTCCCAATGTACAGCTGGAAACTCGCGGTAGCCGCGGTGTTCTCAAAACGTGCTGGGGACGAAAAGAACAAGACGGCCGCTGGGATATTTGGACGGGAGCAGAGCATAAGGCCGGTAAACAGCTCGTGGTGGATGAGAAAAGCTTTGCGCCTTTTTTTCTGTATACACATTTGAGTTTCAAAGTCTTATTGGAGAGTTTGCATAAGAATGCACTTCAATCCGCTGGTGGCGTGACCACGCCGGAACTTACTCAGGAAGGAAAAGCTTTGCAGTGGTTGCAAGCGACCATGAAAGTTCTTACCAGCGCGGTTGAGAGTTGCCAGAAAGATTCCACAAAAATTTTGCAGGCGTCGTTTTTTATCGGAGAAAAAGAAAAAGGTGCCCCGCCGATTTTTCGAGCGCTTGTTTTCAATCTCGACATCACCGCGGCTTTTGATGCAGATGGCACTCTCGGTATCGTCATTTTTGATGACAAGAATAAGGGTGCGGGAAGCGCGCAGATCCCCGCACTTGAAGCCCGCTTCCGTGCTCTGAAGCCACCCGTGCTAGACGAGTTTATTCGTCTAGCCAATACGGTGATGCAAACCTGCGAGCAGCGCTATCGCTAAGTTAGCTCAAGGATTTGACCCCAAAAATTCAAACAGTTGTCCTTTCATTTAACGCATACCGTTCAGGCGTTAAAAAGTCCAGGGATCCATGGGGACGACTACTATTATAATAGGTCTGCCAGTCAGCAATCTTGATC
>JAKFUR010000089.1 GCA_021732585.1 Bacteriovoracaceae bacterium | reverse complement strand
TCACCGTGGTTTATCCGGCGTACGACGACCATAAGTTCACGCCTGTCTCTCCAGCTGCGCGCCAAGCGATCCGTAAGAATTACGCCGTCAGCGAAGACGAACAGATCGTGGGCCTCATCACTTCAGGCAATTTCAAGAAACGCGGAGTGGATGTCTTCTTTGAAGCTCTTCAGCTTTTGCCCCAGGACATTAAGAAGAACACGAAATTCTGGGTCGTCGGGAAAGACAAACTTCCACCGACTCCGGCCGGCGTTCAGATCGAACAAAAACCCGTTGTCACTGACGTCGAAAATTACTACCGAGCACTGGACCTCTTCGTGCTTCCGGCACGGGTGGAAGAATTTGGTCGCGTGCAACTCGAGGCGATGGCCTGCGGATGTCCGATCATAAGTACATCCCAAGTCGGGGCCAGCGAACTCCTCAAAGAGGAAGCTCGCGAATTCATCATGCCGCAAACTGAAGCCAATTCCCTCGCTGAACTTATTGAACGTGCCTTAAGAGATAGCGCCCTTCGGACTCGTATCAGCAGACTGACCTCTGAGAGCGCTCAAGTTGCGGCAGAGTCGCGGCTTGCCCCTTTGTTTGATGCTGTTTTCAAAAGGCTCCCATGATTACGAAAGCACTCAAGAAGAAATCAAAGCCCATCAAAAAAGCCAAGGAGCAGCTCGCGGAACTTCGCACGGTGATGCAACTCACCCAGCAGGCGATGTGGGCGCAACGCAAACGCGCTGTGATTGTGTTTGAAGGCTTTGATGCTGCCGGCAAAGGTACTTGCATTCGTCATCTCACGGAGGGTCTTGATCCACGTAGTATGAAGGTCGTTCCGATTGGAGCGCCCACGATACAACAGAAAGGACAGCACTATCTACAGCGGTTCTGGAAAGACCTGCCCGATGCGGGCTGCACGACTGTGTTTGATCGCTCTTGGTACGGACGAGTATTAGTTGAGAAAGTCGAGAAACTCGCACCTGCTTCTCGACTTGAGGCGGCCTACAAAGAAATTAATCTGTTAGAGAAAATGCTGGAAGACGATGGCGTTGTGGTCATCAAGATTTTTCTCGTGGTGACTAAAGCTGAACAGCTCAAGAGATTTAAAGCTCGCATAGAAGAGCCGGGGAAAAACTGGAAGATCACCGAAGAGGACGTGCGCAACCGTAAGCGCTGGAATGATTACGTTAAAGCGGCCGATACGCTTGCGAAGCGTTGCCCAGGCTGGACGGTGATTCCGTCAGACGACAAAGATTACGCTCGAGTGAAAGTTTTGGAGACTGTGACGGATGGTCTTAAGGATATTCGCAAATCTTTTAAGCCTGACACAAAGCAGGTGGCGAAGCTCGTGAAGGCGTTGCTGAAGTCTTAATCCAGATTTTTCCATAAAAATTCAATACTTAAGCCGCCATGTAACTTTTGGCTAATAACAATTCGAATGTCTTTCGCTGCAAAGAAGCTGTGCGCCTAAACCAACTCGAGTTCCCGGCATAGATCAGTGAAATTCAACACTCTCAAATCGGGCTCAATCAGCCGCGCGCCCTCTCCCTCGAGGAAGACCTGATACCACTGAGGAATCTTCAAGTGCCGACGAAGATAAACGAGCGAAGGTGAAATCTCAGCACGGGTTAACTTACACTCCACTGCAAACAAAGCCTTATTGTTTTTGAGCACGACAAAGTCGCATTCTCGCCCAAGCTCGTCGCGCAGATAGCGTAGCTCAAACTTGTGGCCATTGATGTCTTCCTGGAAATGGCAAAACTTGAGCAGGTGCGACGCCACCATATTCTCAAACTTGGCCCCCGCGTCTACGAGCTGAGACCAGTCCCACAAATAGAGTTTCTGATATTTCTTCAGCGCCTTAATTTTTGGGCTACCGAAGGGAGATATCCGAAAACAGTAGTAGAGATTATCCAAGATATCCACCCAGCGCTTCACCGTCTTATCACTGACGGCGAGATCTTCAGCGAGGGACTTGTAAGACAACGGAGCGCCGACTCTCGCAGGGAGATTTTCGGCGAGCACTTCGACCTTATCCAGATCACTGACATTTTCGAGGTCCCGCAAGTCCACGCGAACTAGCTTGGCGACGCGTTGAAGGTGCCAGCGCCGGAGTTCGCGCTCGTCTTCTTGCAAAAGTGGTTCGGGAAATCCTCCGAAAATAAACAACCTCTGCAAATTCTCCGGTGAGTAACCAAGTTCCGGTAAAGAGAAAGGATGCAAACGATAATAGTGATACCTTCCCAAGAGAGAGTCACCTCCCTTGCGGAAAATATCCAAGCGAGCAGAACCAGTCACGATGAACTGAATACTCCCCTTCCACTTATCCCATGCTCCCTTTACCAGCGTTTGCCACCCTTTGCGCTTATGGATCTCGTCTAGAATGATGAGCGGTTCGTTCGCGGGCCAAGTTCCACTCAGGATTTGACGGCGATCCATCTCGTTATCCCAATTGAGATAGGCCGGATGCCCCGGCTTAAACTTCGCGAGACACTGCGTGGCCAGGGTCGTTTTTCCAACTTGTCGAGGTCCGCCGATGAAGACCATCTTGCGCATCAGATCTTCTTTAACGAACTTGAGGTAGGTCCTCTCTGGTAATTTTCGCATAGACTTCCTTAACAGGTTTTTCGGAGTCTAGTTCATTTTACTTGATGGTTTTTCGGAGTCAACGACGGAATACCGCAAGGCGCTCACACTTATGTGGCTGTATTCACTAGAAAGACAGCTGGAAGCGCTTATCCCGCGCCAGCGAGACGGCGTAGAGAAAACCAATCCACGTGGCATTGTTGGCATCGAGAATCACTTCAAACTGCGCTTCGAACATGATGGCGACAAAGAACGGCATCATCACTGCGCGAGTAAGTCCATCCGCCTTCCAGCACTCCCACATCCACGTGAAGAAAGCCCCCAGGAAGAAGAACAATCCCACGAGCCCTGTGCCGGCAGCGATTTCGAGGGGAACGTTGTGCGCGTGAGCGTCGTCGTAGTCTTTCATGGGAAGATCGTACTGCTGCTTGATGCGGGCCACCTGGGTGTGAAAATTACTCAAGCCCCAACCGAGGACCGGTTTTTCCGTCACCGCAAGATACGCCGCGTGCCATTGTGAACGGCGAGTCTGATCGGCGGAGTTATTGCTATTCTTCAGAATTTTAATCGAGTTCGCATCCTTGGCCCCGTAGAGATAGTTCCACCCAAGGAATCCCATGCCGAGCGCGCCGAGAAGAATGGCGATCAGGCCGATTTTTTTATTCCAGAAAAAAACGATGAGTGGCACGGCGAGCACAATCGCTCCCTGTGCCCCACGTGCCTGCACAAAAATTGTACTGAGAAGAAGACCGAACATCCCAAGTGCAGACCAGCGCCAGGAGAGCCACGATGCGATCTTTTGACGATGAAGGAAGAGCCCTCCCCACAAAACCAAGACGAGTGCCACGCCATAGCTGTAGCGCATGGTCTCGGTGAAGGGCTTCGCTTTCCACACGCCGTTGATGAGCACCTGGTACGCGCACCACAAACCACCCACCGCGACAGCAATCGCCAGGGTGCGAAGCAAGCGACGCTTCACACGATCACTGACGTGCTTCAGCCATACACCGACGGGAAAAATACCCAAGGCCGCGTAGAGGTAGTATTTGATGCGACCGATATTTTTGCTGGGTTTAGGAATCTCGCTCCAATTAACTGCAATGGAAAGGGCGGCCACAACGGCAAAACCCAACATCCACCAGGCACTGGCGGGTAGTCGAAAATTCCGCCCTTTGGCGCGCCAAGTATAAAAAACCAGAGGAATGAGAAAAAGCACCTGATAGGCGCCCTGCACGGTAATAGAAACAAAGGTTCCTAAAAGCAGGAAAAAAACTGCGACAGTCGTGATGCTGGTGATCCGAAGGCTAGGCATTGGCATGCGGTCATTTTACACTGATGCCTGTGAAAAAGAACCTCAAAGTGCTGATTCCGACCCTCTTGATCGTGCTGACGGCGCAGTTTTTTTTGGTGCGCTTTTACTTGAACCGCACCAATGACCAGACACAAAAAATAGCGGGCGACATCGACACCTCGCTCCCCTATCCGTCCAGTGACTACGATGCCAAAGAAGTCCTGCAAGTTGTCATGTACGCACTCAGAAACAACGATCTGCCCCGCAAGGACGCCGGCATTTCGGCGGTCTGGCAGTTTTTTACCCCACGCTTGAAACAGCAGTTGCGCGACAAGGCCTTGATCCGTCCCTACCTCACAGAAGACCTCTGGAAAGCAGTGATTGATTTTGATTCCTACCGCGTGACTCACACGAAGGCCGATGAGGAGCAGACAAGTTTTGAAGTAGAAGTGCTCTCGAGCAAGAGACTGGCCCGCCAGTTTGTGCTGGCGGTCCACAAGAAAGACAACATTTGGCTGATCGATCAGATGGTCAAGCGGATCTAGGACTCGACTCGATCAATGCTCGCAACGAGAAACACTTCCCGCGACGGTCTCACCCACTGGGCCAGTTTGCGTAAAACACGGTAT
>JAKFUR010000116.1 GCA_021732585.1 Bacteriovoracaceae bacterium | reverse complement strand
CATCCATGATCGGGCCTTCCATACGAAGAATAATCAAACCTTGTTCAACACGCGGCTGGAAATTGAAACGAAATTTTTTTGTCTTAGCCACTTGGCGCTGACGAAATGCTTTTGGCAACGGACGACCAGCACCATCACGTCGAGCGGTAGCGCGGAAAGCAGCTTCCATCTCATCAATCGAGTTGATTTCGTCATCGGCTGTCCAGTCCCGCAGCACGGATTGGCTCTCTTGCTTGAACGGGTCTTCGCCCTTTTTTTGCAAGTAACGAAAGTATGAGCGTTGAACGACTTTAAATTTTTCGTCGTTGTTTGGTACGTAGTAGAGACTGCCAATCGACTGAGTGTCATGGCCATGCTGCTGGGCCATCAACTCGTTTTCTTGCCAAATTTTAATCTGCTGCTGGACCTGACTTTTAGTTGAGAACTTTTTGTCGTTCAAAACGTGCTTCTCGTAGAACGTCATTTCTGCGTCGACTGGGACAACAATCACATCATCATTGGGTACGTAGTTAGCAGGTTCGCGGCCGACGATCTCTTGGATCGGGTCCTGCGCCACAGGAATCGCGGCGAGCATAAGTGCCATCGCCAAGATGTGACGAAACTTTGGACGGTGCTGCCAGATTGTCGAAATCTTGCTCATATAACCCCTAGACCCTGTCCCCTAACTCCTCGAAATCGTTATTGAATTCAAAGAATTACAAGATCTGTACCTAGGGATATCGCAAGGGGTGTGCCAAAGGAGGGGAAGTGGGAAAAGGAGATTAGGCTAGTGCGAAGAGGCCGCCTCTCGTCTCCTGACTCCGGCGGCATACCATCCATCCTGGATATAAAAAAGGGCTCCCGTAGGAGCCCTTTAACCATTCCGTCCATGGAAGCTGCATTACTGCAGGGTCGTTTCCTTGATCAATTGTTTCATCATAGCGCGCGCCTTTGCTTGGAACTTCGGATCCTTGAGTTGAGACTTCATCTCTTTCATCAAGTGGTCCATCGCGTTTGGCGTCTTCTTCTGTTTAGCGTAGTTGTGCAAAGAAAGCTGACGCTTAAGTTGCAAACGTTTCGTGACTTCGCCCGCGAGAACCTTCGTGCGGAGCTCGTCTTTCATGGGGCCCAAAGGAAGCTCATCCCATTCGAGAAGTACGTACTTCTCAGTGTTGAATTTCTTGGCAGCTTCTTTCATGATTTTTGGCATCTTCGCGATCTGCAAACAACGGTGAACTTCTGATTTAGAAATTCCCAAAGATGCGGTGATCTTGCGCTCAGAGGCGCCCGTCAATTTCTGGTAACCAAAAATTGAATCGGCTTGGTCGATGTAGTGAAGATCTTCGCGCGCTTGGTTTTCTGAGAACTGGATCGCCATCAATTCTTCAGGAGCTTTGTCCTCAAGAATGAAACAAGGAGCAGTTTCCATTTCAATCAAATGCATGGCGCGGAAACGGCGCTCACCGCAGATCAAAACAAACTTGTTACCTTCGCGATGAATCACCAAAGGTTGAATCAAGCCGTTTGCTTTGATGTTGTCAGCGAGTTCTTGCAAGCTGTCGTCATTGAACTTGGTACGAACCTGGTCACGAACGACGATTGAACTTAAAGCGATGTGGTCGAGCTGGGCACCACGGAGTAACTTTTGATCATGGAGGCGCAAAACTTTTTCATCAACCTGGCCGGTGATGTCAGTCATCTTGCGATCTTTCTTTCCCAAGCGGGCGGCGAATTCCTTGGCCATGTGTCTCTTCTCCTGCCGTCAGTGGCGTAAGTGTTGTATTAAAGACCCAAAGAATCCCACAGAGCTTCGTAGTCACGGCGCCCTTTGGAATTCGCGTTGAACTTGAAAACCGGCTTCTTCAAAGCCACTGATTCTTGCATCTCTACCAAGTTACGAATCATCGGCGTTACGCTGAAGCTCTGTGAGAGTTCTTCAAGACGTTGACGCTCGATTTTACGACGAGGATTCACCATGCTTGGGACGATGGCGAATTCGAGAGCTGGATTTTCAGATTCTTTGATAATCTCAAACGTGTCCATCAGCTCTTCCAAGCCGTCGATCGAGTAATCTTGTGCCTGAGTAGGAATCAAGATTTTATCAGAAGCCACAAGGCTCATGATCAATTCGTCACCGAGCATCGGAGGAGTGTCGATCACCACGAAGTCGAACATGTTCTCAACTTCTTTGAGACGCATTTTCAAGAGACGCTCTTTGCGACCGGCGTTCTTGCGAACTTCGGCTTCAGAGAGAATCAAAAGCTTCGCCAGGTTCGCCATGTGACGAGACGCTGGAATCAATTTGATGTTTTGTACGTACTCTTCCTTGCCTTCAACCGGCAGCATGATCTCAGTGGCTTTGACGTCGCCGATGAGCCATTCAGGAATGAGCGTACGTTGAATATTCACACCGAGAGTAGAACTCAGGTTCGCTTGTGAATCGAGATCGATCACGAGCACTTTGTGTCCTTGGTGCGCAAGATGGCAGACAAGCTGGAAGCTGCACATGGTTTTGCCCACGCCGCCTTTGTTGTTACCGACCGTGATAACTTTCATGCCCGGTCCTCCCGACAGAGATTAATATTCTGATGCTTTAAGTCTAAGGGCCCTTTTCACGCTCCGTCAAAGGCCAAGTCAATAAAAATGCTCAGTTTATGCATCTAGGCCGGCCGTGCGCGTCATACGGCCTCGCGTTATGGTTCCGGGACTGTTTCGAAAGTGATAAAAGGCTGGTCCTATGATTGATATCTATTCCACTCTCAAATCAACATCTCACATTGCGCCTGTGAGCGAAAAAGAACTCAGCGATGATGAAGTTCTGAAAGAGCTTGCGGCCGTGCGCAAAAGACTTGGGCCACGCGTTGTGGTTTACGGTCATCACTATCAACAAGACGACGTGATCGCGTTTGCAGACGTCACTGGCGACTCGCTTGAGCTCGCCCGTCACGCGGCTAAGCTTCCTGATTCAACAGAATACATCGTTTTCTGTGGTGTGCACTTCATGGCCGAAACGTCCGACATGCTCACGGCTGGAAAAAAGAAAGTCATTCTTCCTGATTTGCGCGCGGGTTGTTCCATGGCCGACATGGCAAACCGACGAGACATTGATCGTGCGTGGAGTTTTCTGACGAAGCACTCTGTGGGAAAAATTACTCCAATCACTTACATCAACTGCGCGGCCACACTGAAATCTTTTGTCGGCGAGAACGGCGGAGCGATCTGCACATCATCCAACGCAGAGAAAGTCATTACATGGGGATTGTCGCAAGGTGAAAAACTTTTGTTTTTCCCTGACCAGCACCTTGGTCGCAACACCTGCTTCAAGCTCGGCATCCCACTGAGTGAGATGGTGGTTTACGATCCTCGCCGAGAAAACGGCGGTCTGACAGCGGAGCAAGTATCCAAAGCAAAAGTAATTCTTTGGTACGGCTACTGCTCGGTTCACCAAGGTTTCACTCCAGAACATATCACCATGTGGCGTGCGAAAGATCCGACACGCACTTTGATCGTGCATCCAGAGTGTTCTTTTGAAGTCACTCAAGGTGCCGATCTCGCCGGCTCAACCAGCTACATCATTAATCACATCAAGGCCGCACCAGCGGGCTCGAAGTTCGCTGTGGGTACGGAGATCAATTTGGTCAACCGTCTGGCCGCTCAATTTCCCGACAAAGATATCCAATCACTCTCGCCATATCAGTGCTTGTGCACCACCATGTATCGCATCCGTCCGCGCTGGATGTTGGAAAGTTTCCGCGCCATTGAGACTGGTGAGCCAGTGAATGTGATTCGTGTGGATGAAGAAACCCGCAAGTGGAGTTTACTCGCACTTGATAGGATGTTGAGTATCGTATGATCTATGCTGACGCGAACGGCTCTTTGCCTCTATTGCCTGAAGTGCGCGATTACCTCGCCACACGTATTCCAACGCAATTGTGGGGAAACCCGAACGCCATTCACACACTTGGATCACAGATCAAAGGCGGCATGGATAAATGCCGTGAGATCGTCGGTGATGTTCTTGGCGCTAATCCCACTCAAGTGATTTGGAATTCCGGTTCTTCAGAAAGTGTGTCGACGGTTTTGCAGCATATTCTGTTACCGGCGATGGCCGGTAAATCTATTATCTACTCGTCGCCGATCGAACATGCGGCAGTGTCAGCTGCTCTTGAACATTACAAAAAAATTTGGAACTACGATCTTCGCTTGATTCCTGTTTCCGTTGATGGCCTGGTTGATTTTAACTGGCTTAGAAATGAGTTGGAGACGAATTACAATCACTGCGCACTTGTGACAGTGATGGCGGTAAATAACGAAACCGGTGTGATTCAGCCATGGGAAGCCATCCGTGATATTACGAAGAAATTTTCAGTGCCGTTTCTTAGCGATACGACTCAACTCATCGGACGCATACCATTTAACTTTGCTGAATCAGGCCTTGATTGGGCGATGGCCTCTGGCCACAAGCTCGGTGCTCTTCCTGGATCGGGCTTTTTGCTCGCCAAAGACCCAGGCGCACTTCGCCCACTCGTGTGGGGCGGAGGTCAAGAAAGTGGTTTGCGTGGTGGAACAC
>JAKFUR010000143.1 GCA_021732585.1 Bacteriovoracaceae bacterium | reverse complement strand
ACCTTTGTCGGAGGAGATTTGGGCTGCACAGAGTTTCATTCTAACCTCTCCCCGTTTTCATATCATATTTTTTCTAAATGTCGTGGACGTGTCTCTAAATATTGAGGCAGGCTTGTGCTACAGGTGGTCAGATGAATATTTTTCTCTCACTTCTCATCCTCTTCGCAAACGCCGCCAACGCTGCCGATTTCATTCGGCTCAAGAATGTGGGCGGAAGACCGCTCTTTCATTCGCAGAAGTTCGGGGCGTTCTGGAGCATCGGCATGGTCACCTTCATGGATGACGGTGATAGCATCCCCATGCGCACCTATTTCAAGAAAAATTATTCCAAGGTCCTGTACGAGAAAGAATTTGCGCGCTTGAAAGAGCACGGCTTCAACACACTCGGTGGCTGGAGCAACCTTGAATATAACGATGGCCGACTGCCGTGGGGAAAGGTGCTGTTTGATGACAAAGACCACCCGCTTAAATGGCCGCTCAAAAATTTTAAGGGCGAGACACCGCCACTCGTCGACTCCGCTTTGCCGTGTCCCATCGGGGATCCGTACGATCCGGATTACCTGCAAGCGCTCGACATCTACCTCGCAAAATACGTGTCACCCCATCGCGAAGATCCAAACCTGCTGATCTACTGGCTAGGAGCGGAGTTTGGCTTCGGCGACACCAACGCTATCGACTTTGGCCAGTACGTGTACTCCAAAGAGGTTCAGCGTGAACTAGCCCACTGGCTCGAGCAGCGCCATAAAAAGATTACGGTCCTTAATCAACAATGGAAGACTTCGTTTAAAGACTGGACCTCAGCCGCAGCATCGGCGGTGCACGACCCTCGTGACCTCTCCGACTTCAGCGTGAAGCTCCTCGGTGACTGGATTCGAGTCGTCGTGAGCGGTGTCAAGAAGTACGACCCCAACCACCTCATCTCATCGCCTAAAATTTCATTCTGGGACTACCCTCCGTTTCTTAGCAGGGCCTTCGAGCTGCGCCACTTCGAGAGCTGGAAAGGCCACTTCGATGTGATCGCCATCGATTGGTACTCGCGCGAGCCCGTGCAAAAGAAGCAGGGCTGGGACGATCTACGGAGATTGCATAAAGAGCTCGGCATTCCGGTGATGAACTCGGAATTTGGTGTACGACAGAAGATGCAAGGCTGGACGAACATAAACGGCGCGCGCACCCTCGTGGAGACCCAACAGGAAAGGGCGGACAATCTTAAGGGTCAGATGCTGGCAATGTTTGCGGATCCGATGTTCGTCGGCGCCCACTGGTTCCGCTGGCAGGACCACATCACGAAAACGCAGCAAATGAACAAGGGCTTCATGAAGACGGATGGGAGCGAATTAGCTCTGTACTTAGATCTTGCGCGAGCGTTCAAGGAAGTAAATGCCCAAATCGCAGATGAAGTGCAACGCCTCAAGTAGTCAGTGCCGCTTGAAACTCTTTGGGATCATGACTGCAGAAAAGCTGAATCTTCGGATCATTTTTTAAATTAGCCAGTGCCGTTTTTGTTTTGATGGCTTCGGGGTGATCGGTGTGCACTAAACGCGCGAACGCCTTCGTCCAGAGCGGTTGCTCGCTGGCCGTACCGAGATCACGTTCGTCGTAGTACGCATCACCGGCATGCATGATCCAACTCTCACCGGACTGCACCACCACTCCGCAGTGACCTGGAGTGTGGCCTGGCAATCCGACGAGCAGAATTTCTGGGGGCAAGCCGGCAAGCTCCTGAACGAGATTGAAACCATTCCACGCTTCACCCTTGCTAGAGTCAAACGTCTGCCATTTCACATCGCCGGCGATGTGGTGAGTGCGATAGCGCTCACGGAAGCGAAAATTTTTTCGTGACTTCGCTGCCGTGAGTTCAGTCCCCGCAACGTGCACACGTGCCATTCGAAAATCAGGAATGCCACCGGCGTGATCGAGGTCAAGGTGAGTCATCACGAGATCAGTCACATCTGCCGATGAGAAGCCTAGTTTTTTGACTTGCTCGTAGGCGGAGAGCGATGTGTCGGCTTGAACGCCTAAAAGATAGGACATCGGTCCAAGAGAGCGGGGCTCTCTTAAGTCTTGTAGACCTAGGCCAGTGTCCACCAGAATGAGCTGGTGAGCTGTTTCGATGAGGAGGCAATGACACACAATCTCTTCTGGAATCGCCCGTAAAATTTTATGTCCCCTCGAGGGGCACAGGCTTCCACAGTTGAGATGGTGGATCTTCATAATCGAAAGTTTAAACCAAATTGCATTGTCTTGGTATCGCAAGGAAGGCCACGCCGACAGCGAGAGGTCGGTTGCTGCGGCAGCGGGCGGCCTGTCCCTGACTGAGGAGGCTTCACTTCAGGTGGAGTGGTTCCGCGATTCGGTGGTCTAGTCGGGACTCGATCATCGCGCATGATCTGGGCGTGGCCCTGTGAGATAAAAAGAAGTGCGCTGAATGTGAAGATGGTTTTCATGCCAACGTTGGTATCAAAACCGTTCATGGAAGTGAACGCGCGGCGATACTAAGTGTGGCAGTAGATTGCCACACTTTAACTTTAAACAAAGTGGACTTTAAAGTTTCAAACGGTAGCTTCCCAAAATCTCACGGCCCGAATCAATCACCGCTCCTGTATCATCATTAGTGATTTTCATCTGTGAGTGAACATTGAACAAGACGTTGTCTTCCTCAAGCTTGATCACCGCGCTGAAAGTATCGCCGCTCACTTGCTTCAAGGGGGCTGAGTCGAGCACCTTGCCGCTCTCAGTGTAAACTACGACACGCATGTTTTTGCGCTCAATCGTCACGGTCATGTCTTGCTCGCGCATAGGGCCGCGCTCAAGAACGACGGTGCGACTTGTTGGTTCAGAGTCCGCTGAAAAATTAAAACTGCTACGCTCGTTTGAGCACTTGAGGAATTGCAGCGAAATCATGGCTTCCTGGGCGTTCAAGCGGACAATCGAGGTAGGACGGTAGATTGGAGAGGTTGCGTAGCGAGCGACGTCAGCACGATTTTCACAACGCGCACTTGCGCCATCATTGATGCGGACAATCTCGGTCGCACTCACAGAGAAACTAGAAACAAGCAAAATAGACGCGATGAAGGACTGGGGGTTCATTCATATCTCCTGCGGTTGGTATAAAGGAGATACGAATTAGCGAATAGGGCTCACTTAGCCAACAAAACCCTTTGTCCGTGAAAAGAATACAGCCCCTTTTGGAGACCGTCTTTTAATCGCTTAGGCAGATTTCCACAAAGAAGTTACCTGCCTGGGACTCGAACGGAACCACCACAACGGGGCCTTTCGTCATAGCCGACAAACTATGGTTTTTCCCAGAAACAACTGAGGGAATCGCCGTTTGGATGCCGTAACCCTTCTCATTAAGCACGATCTTGGCCTGACCAAAGATCATATTAGTCAGTTCACCCGCACCGTCCAGAATGTCTTTACTAATCTCGGTGTAGGTCTCCCCGAGCATGTTAGAGACTATCTTAAGAAATGTCGCCTCAGGAAAAGTGATAACAACAGAGCCGTGAAACGACTCTGAGACGATCCCGATCACGCCCGACACATCACCAAAGATGGAATCGCTAGCCTTCTTAATTTGTACCTGACCTGCTCGTGCGTCGATCTGTGCCTGTACCTTGAGTACATGCAGAGTCGCGGTTAAAAATGGGTTGATGAATTCCGTATCAAGAGTTCGTTTCGTTGCTAATCCAGCATCCACTTTGGCCTCCCGTAAATCCTTCGCAAACTTAAATGTTGTATCAAAACCTTCTTTCTTCAGGTAGTTCATCAGCGCTGAACTCACCTTAATGAGTCTCATGCATTTCTGATCTTTCTTAAGTGTGAGCTGGATGCGCAGTACAGATCTGAGCCAATCCTTAGGAATGTGGGCCTGCCCCTCGCAATCCACCATCACGTGAACACCTGCCGCAATCTCATCGACATGCTCATCGAAGGTTTTGCCCGAATGATAGTCTAGTTCTCCACGCAGCGATACGACCGTGTATCCCTCGTGCTTCTCGATAATGAATGGTAGTGCTTCTTTCATACTACGCACTAATTCTTGTGGCACATTTCTTATGGGCCGATTCGAGCTTCATTTTTAGGCTGTCTCGCGAGAACGGTTTCACAACGTATTGATCCACGCCACTTTTAATGGCTTCAGCGACCTGATGGGATTCCGCTTCTGCTGTGACGAGAACAAAAGGTGTCTTGGCGTACTTTTCGTCGGCGCGAACTTTTTTCAAAAAGTCGAGTCCGGTACACTTCGGCATATTCCAGTCAGAGATGATCAGACCGTAGTTGCCCGCCTGAACCTTCGCCCAAGCCTCTTCCCCATCGAGAGCTTCATGGATATCGGTAAAACCAAGTTCTCGCATAATTTTTGTCACAATCTTTCTCATGGTCAGCATGTCGTCGACGACGAGAACTTTTGTCTTCACATCAAACATAAAACTTACCCCTTTTAAGCGGCCCCATTAGTTATCTTCATTGATTTTCGATAGAACATTGCATTGCTAATATTGACTGTCTCCACTCCATCCATCACACCTAATAATGTTTCTCCTACACCAAGCAA
>JAKFUR010000108.1 GCA_021732585.1 Bacteriovoracaceae bacterium | reverse complement strand
TTGAATGTCTTGCAAGGCTTTAGGAATAGATTGAACGGTGGCGTGCGCTGCTGAAGCAAGCACCATAAGGGATAACGGCAAAAGAGCTTTTTTCATATGGGATCCTCTCGGGGGGTATATCGAAACGGTTCACTCTCCTCCTATCGAGGAAAAATAGCAATGCACACCCCTGACGTGTGAGATTATTTCAGTCTCACACGTCATTTAGAGGGCAAATGGTGTCATTTTTACACTAGGGCTTGTGCGGTTTTCAGCTCTGCATCGACCTTAATAGGACGCTCCACTTCGAGACCTTCTTTGCGGAAAATCTCTAAGAGTTCAGAAGGACGAATGCCTGAACCAGAAGTTAAAGCCGTTTTAATTTTGATGCCTGGCATTTTGCAAGGTGAAACCTCATCAATGATGTTGAGCACATCCAAAGGAAGATCCAACATTCCTGCTTCGAGTCCAAGAATCATCGGACGCACATCTTTCTCCACATCGCGCTGCTCTTTCTTGGAGTAAGACGAAATCGTGAGGCGCTCCATAGCATTCAAGCGCGCCAAGGTTGCACCCATCGCCTCTGCGTTACGGACAGGTAGGAAATACGTGAAGGCGGTTGCTTGGTCTTGAATTGAAGGCGTCTTATTTGTGAGGGGTTCAATCTTATGGAACAACAATCCCGGTTCAGCGTGTTCACGCAATTTCCCTAGAATCTCTTCAAAATCAGTCCATTCACCCGGTACGCGCACATCAAAGGCTTCACACATCGAGCTAATGCCCAAGGCCAGGGCAGGACCAAAGGATAGTAGCGGACGGATGTTATAGCCTTCTGACAGAAGCGTATCGATGCTGGCACGACGGAACACGCGCGCCATTACTTTCTGCAAATCTAGGTGAGAGATGAACGTGATGGGCCCAACTTTGGCAAAACTCACACGGTATTTAAAACCTTGCTCTTGGCCGCGACGTTCCCGGTAATCCAAAATATCTTTGCGCAGAATTTCTGGCGCAACATACGGCATGTCGTCATTGGCGTCCATTTCACCTAAGAATTCACGGCGCTCTTCCACCATCTGTTTCAAGTCGCAAGCGACACCACAGTGATAGCAAACGAGCTTTTTCTTATCGATCGTGAATGTCTTCTCAAGCGCTTCAAGATTGGTGTGGTGAACAATCATGCCGGCGACTTTGCCACAGGGTGGTGCCATGCGATTTTTAAGTGCCTTCTTCCATTCGAGTTCAAGGAAGCGATCCGTGAGACCCACATCGATGTGGCTCCAAGAGTTTTTGCCTTCGAGAGGAATGGTGCCGAGGAAAATATCTGGATTCAAACCAGAATCCTCTACACACTGAAGCCAGAGTGGATAATTGAATTGGTCATCCCAGCCATCAAAGCGAGCGCCGCCCTTCCAGGCCGCATGGATGATGCTACCAACGCGGCGGTCACCGCGAGAAACAATTCCTTCCAAGTGGCTGATGCGTGAGACGTGCTTACGGAAACTCAGACGATAGTCTTTCGCCAGGCCGAAAAGCCATTCTTGCTTACGGACGATCTCGTCGTGAGTAATCATCGCCGCCCATTGAAACGGCGTATGAGGCTTCGGCACAAAGCTCGAAACTGAAATAGTAATCGTTGGGCTTTGAACGCCGACACTCACAGCGGTACGACGAGCGCGTAGTCCCGTCTCCATGATGGCTTTTACATCTTCATCTTCTTCCGTCGGCAAACCGATCATGAAGTAGAGCTTCATCTTGCTCCAGCCGCGTGAGAACACGTCAGAAGCCGTTTTCATCATGTCTTCATCAGAGATGTTTTTATTGATCACATCGCGCATACGCTGACTGCCCGCCTCAGGCGCGAAGGTCAACGAGGTGTTTTTCACTTCGGCGAGTTTGTCGAAGATACGTTCGTCCAAACCATAGGCGCGCAAAGAAGAAATCCCCAACGTCGCGTTCTCGGCTTGCAAACGATCAAGAAGCTCGAGCACAAGCGGAGTCACGGCCGAATAATCCGCCGTCGACAAACATGTGAGAGACGCCTCATCGAAGCCACCGTTCTTCAAACCAGACATCACCATATCAATCACGCTCTCAGGAGAGCGCTCACGCACGGGACGGTAAATCATCCCTGCTTGGCAGAAGCGGCAACCTTCTGTGCAACCACGTGAAAGCTCCACAGAGAAACGATCGAAGATAGCTGTCATGTGCGGGATCGGCGACTTGGTAGGAAATGGATAGTCTTTTAGTGATTCGATGATAAAGCGTTTTACGCGTTGAGGAAGAACAGCGGCGAACTCAGCCTTGGGTCCCGTCACAACTTCCATGCGGGTCATTTCATCAATTTTGGTATCGTAGAATTTAGGAACGTAGATGCCTGGCCACTGCGCCAACTCAAAAAGAATGGTATCGCGCTTTTTGCCTTCACTTCTGGCCTGGCCAATGAAGCGTACCAACTCTCCAATGAGCTTCTCGCCATCGCCGATGACGACGAAGTCCATAAACGGAGCCAGAGGTTCGGGGTGAGTGGCGCAAGGTCCGCCGGCGGTGACGAACGGATCGTCTTCTCCACGCTCGTGAGTCCACAAAGGAACACCACCGAGATCGAGCATGTTCAAAATATTGGTGTAGCTCATTTCATACTGCAGGCTGAAACCCACCACATGAAATTCTTTAAGCGGTTTGAAATTTTCTAACGTGACGAGAGGAAGATTGCGCGCACGCAATTCTTTTTCCATATCGACCCATGGAGCGAAACAACGTTCGGCCAAAAGATCAGGGAATTGATTCACTTCTTCGTACAAGATTTTCATGCCCAAGTGAGACATGCCGATTTCGTAGGTGTCAGGGAAACACAAAGCGATGCGACCGAGGGAGGCATCCCAATTTTTGCGGGCCATGAAATGCTCGCCACCGATGTAGCGCGCAGGTTTTTCAAGAACATCCAAAAAGGCTGAATAAGGGTTTTTGACCACTGACATGTGGGATCCTAAAGCAAAGTGTGTCCCCGCGAAACGGAGGAGGGAGTAGAACCCTCGAAGATGAATGTCAGGGTTGTATTACAGGCCGGATGATAGGGAAAGCACAAAGCGACGATCTTCCTGTTCTCGGAAGCCGTCAAAGCTACGATCGATGGCGTAGGTCGTTAAATCCATGATGAAGGTCCGCGAGCGGACACCTAAACCACCTGATCCCCAGCCATCGCCATAGCCCGCACGAAGGAAAATACGGCGGTTAAAGTCGAGCTCCATACCGGCGCCCAAACGGCGCTGATCGTTGGTGTCGTATTGGTTGTGGATGTCTTTCCAGTTCACTTCCATGTGCAAACGCGTGGCCTTGCCGATTTGTGGAGTGATGGAAAAGCCCACGTCGATAGTTTGGCGAATTTTATCCGGGGCGCCCCCGTCATCAATGGCTTCCCAATCATTATTGGTCGCATTACGAAGAACGGCTGATAAAGTCGGGAGAAGGGCCACTGGCAATGTAATACGAGCACCCGTTGTTAATTGGAGGCTGCGACCAATCTTGTGGTCAACACTTTCATCAATTTCTGCTGGTTCTGTCGGGCCAAAACTTTTATTGAATTCACGACGGAAAAGATAAACCGCAGACGCACCTACTTTCACGACTCCGCCAAACAACGGTAAATTCAGAGCGAAAACAGGGCCGTGATCGCGGCGTTCGGCGAGTTCAAATTTGCCACCATCATCTTCAGTGTCGATGATCGCGCGATTGCGTTGGCTGTAGAGGTAGCCAAGAGTCATCCCTCGTAGAGTGAAGTTAGGGAAAAAATTCGCGCGCATGTGGGAGAGCTTTCCTTCGTCACCGACAAGTTTCTCACGCATCTCTTGCGCTTCGAAAGAATCAGAAACGTTACCGGGAAGATCCGTCAGCGGTCCGCCCCCGACTGCTTTCATGTAGGTGTTGCTGGCCTCAAGATGCATATTGAATAAATGGAACTGTGGCTTGCGAACGGTTCCGAGGCCTGCGGGATTATAAAACGCTGACCACGCATCATCGACTTTGCAAATGTAAGCGTTACCCATAGCGAGTGCGCGTGCGGATGTGATGAATTCAGGAAATGCGGCGTCTTCAAAATCGAGTTCAGCGCGCGCGGGAGTACTGGCCATTAAAAAAAGCCAGCCCATTAAAACAAATTTTATTGATCGTGTTAGAGACCTCATCACCTCTCTATTTTAGAGAGTGGCAGCGCGGGGCTCAATCGGGCAAGGATGACCTTAAATTAGAAGAAAAGTCCGAGGCCAAATGCGAATGAGAGGTAGTTCTCTTTTCCTGACTCCGACCAATCTGCTTGAGTATAGGCGGCCTCGAGTTTGAGTTTAAACGGACGCATGACGAAAGCCGTTCCTCCAGCCACTGTGAGGAGCTTTCCATCATCTGTGAAATCACCCGAGGTTGAACCGCTCAATTCGCCTTTATAGCTGTAACTCGCATAACCAAGAGTTTCGAAGACCTGCCAATTGGGTGTTAGCCAATAACCATGAATTAAAGCAAAGTCGGTAGCCGAAGCTTCAAATTCTACTTTGGGATTTCCATCAATTTCATGTTCATTGCCACCGAAGGCAGCAGTGATGGCCATCGAGTTTCCCGCACCCGCTTGTTGCAAAGATCCACCCATGAATTGCCACTTGATAC
>JAKFUR010000176.1 GCA_021732585.1 Bacteriovoracaceae bacterium | reverse complement strand
AACATGTGCTAATCAATTTGTAAAATCGTTGGTCGCCGTTCCGTGTCCTTAAGACGTACTTTGATCGTCATTCTCATCCTTGAGTCGACTTACTTTTGATTAGTATAAGCTAACTTGGCCTAGAGGAAGGGAATATTTTGCCTTTGTTAGTGAGCGCTTACTCTTTTATTTCCGACTATCTTGCTTGGGCACTTATGATAACTGCCTAGAATGCCGATAAAACTGCATGGGCCAAAATCTCACACTTTTATGTCGCGATGAATGCTTACGCCTCCTGCGTGAGCTTCCGCAATCAAAGCAAGCGCGCTTGATTCTTCATACGCTGAAAGCGAATGTGCATGCCCTGGGTCTCACTCAACTTGCTCGTCAAATTCATGCGGCCGAAGAAGCCCACATGCCTCCATCTCATTTACCAGTAGCGCAGTGGCGCTCAGAGATCGAACGTCTTCATCCACTCGAGCGCAGCTGGGAAGAGATGCTCATGCGCATGGCCCAGGAAAATAAAAAGAGCCTTCAGCTCCATTGGCATGGCCCACACTTAGATCAACTCACATCTGTTATTCTTCATCTGGCCCGCAACACCATCGCTCACGCCCAGAAAGACCAACTCTCTTTGTGGGTCACCGTTAAGCAACGAGGAAACTCGTGGCATGTGCAAGTCCGTGACGATGCCGGCGGTATGCAGTCCCATAAACGAGAAACAGATATGCTTGCAGGCCGCGGGGCCGGGCTTCACTATGTTCAAGAAACCCTCAAGGCTTGGGGCGGAACCTGTGGAATCCTTTCAAATCCTGGCCAAGGACTTACCGTCACTTTGCAGTTCCCGATGATCGATAAAATCGCGGCCTGACTTATCCCAGCATCTCCTCTAGATTGCGGCCACAAACCCTTTGGAGGCCATCCATGAAACTAATCGTTGTAGCTCTATCAATGTTCGTCGGTTCTGCTTTTGCTTGCTCATGTGCTGAATGGGGCACGGCCCGTGAAATGCTTTCTGGTGCAAGAACTGCCTTTGTTGGCACAGTCGTATCTGCTCGTCCAGGCGAGTTGAGTTCTGACTCTGGTGAGCGCCTCACCATCACAAACTTCCGCATCGTAAGAAGCTTTAAGCCGCGCGGTCTTCGTAAGGCCACAACCCGCTCTGAAGTGGGCGACGGCGGTAACTGCGGAACTCAATTTCGTGTAGGCCAAAGCTATTTGGTTTTCGGATATGCCTATGAAGGGAAAGTCTACACCGACGACTGCTCTTTGCAGCCGATCACTGGCGAGCGTTCTCAGAACAACTTCTTGCGCAGCCTCGAACTCACGTCTCGCTCATCGATTTAGTTTTTTCTCTGAGCAAAGGGTGTTCGCACCTTTTGCTCAGTTCTTTCTTCCGATCTCCACTCTCCCTAAATAATTCCCACCCTGATCATAGTACGGACCGCTCATGCGGTTTGGGTTGCGAATATCTAACAGGATAAAATCACCCGGTGCTGGCTCGAGATAAACCTGATCTTTGCGGCCCGGAACGAGTCTTAGGGTTTGGTTATCACCATTCCCCGTGGAGCGTGAGTACTGTTTTCCTTCGGGGTCTGTGAGAATGATGCTGATGATGCCCCTAAGCTTCTTACCGTCTTCCATGAAGAAGTTCATGTCCATGGCAACATGGTCTACTCTGCCTTTATTTTGTTTGGCATCCCAAGTGAAACGACCTTCAAAGCTTCCGTTCATCTTACGAACCTGCGGTGACATCTTGTCGGCGATGGGGGCCTTACGATGTGTGATGAGATTATTAAGCGCCCTATCAGCGGGCGTGACGGCCACTGGCTGCGCATCTACTTTCACTGGTTGCTGTGAACTGGTGACAGAGGCCAGCGCCGCACTTTCAGATGCCGTGATGGTTTCTTGTGGAGGAGCTTCTTTGATTTCTTTCACGATAGGTTCAGCGAGAGTCGCTTCAGGGCTTTGTTGTTCGCGCACGAGACTTGCGAGAAATAGTATGACGGCTTTGCCGTAGTATTCTTCAGCAGCTTTCAATTGAGCGGCGGCATCGCCCGTATCTTGAATCTTAGCGACTCCTGCATGGGCCCAAGCTTGGGCTTCTTTCTTGGGAAGTGGCTCACCCTCTTCCAACATCAACACACCTACCGCACCGAAGAGCATCCCAAGAAACAGCAGTCCAAATGTCTTCATACGTACTTCTCACTTTTGTCTTTGGAGAGCACGATCTCGCCCTTGGCCTTCATGGCGAGCACCACATCCATAATGCGTGTTTGCGCTTCCATGACTTCACTCAAGGGACGTGGCTTGCCTCTTAGAAGTTCATCAACATCATTGCGATTGTTTTTTGATAAGAGAGAGAGAATATGATTCTTCACTTCGCTGGATGAGCCACGCAGTGCGAGGCCCCAGTCGTTGATATGAGTTTCTGGCCAAAGCTTACTCATCATCCCAACCGTGAGATATTGAAGATCATCAAAGGTGGTGAGCTGAGCTTTGAGACGAATGGCCATCTCCGGGTCTTGCCGGGCCATGTCCGCAATCAGCGTCTGTTGAGCGGCAAGATCGAGATGCTGAAGCAGTTCCAGCGCAGCTTTGAAGCCGTCGATTTTTTTTCCGCCCGCCATCTTAGACTCCCAAGTAAGGATGCTTTGTATTGAGATGCTTCTTCACGTAATCACCCACTGCCGCTTCCAGTCCCATGAACTTAAACTTCGGCAGAGCTTTTTTGAATTTCGCCATGTCAGCTTCCGTGAAGTACTGATACTGAGCGCGAAGATTCTCAGGCATGTCGATGTAACGGATGTTGGGTTCTTTCCCCATACCAGCAAAGGTCGCTCGTGCGAGATCAGCAAATGTGCGTGCTTCGCCGGTGCCGAGATTATAAATCCCACTCAAGCTGGGTTTCTTTTTCCCAGCGGCCATGAGTTCAACCATCGCGCGGCACACGTCTTTCACGTACACAAAATCTCGTTTCTGTCCGCCATCGATGTAGCCTTCACGATGTGACTTGAAGAGTTTTACTTCCCCTTCCGCTTGGGTTTGTTTGAAGCCGTGGTAAACCACCGAGCTCATTTTGCCTTTGTGATATTCATTCGGGCCAAACACATTAAAAAATTTAACGCCAAACCAGTAAGGTGGCTTTTTGGTTTGCTTCAACACCCACTCATCACTGAGTTGTTTTGACCAACCGTACTTATTCAGTGGCTTGAGTTTTGATAATGTTTTGTGATCATCAGCGTAGCCTTGCTCGCCATCACCGTAAGTGGCGGCAGAACTCGCATACACCAAGGGAACTTTTTTGCGCGCGCAAGTTTCGAACAACAGATTCGTGTAGAGCGTGTTGTTGTCGTACAAAAGATCCATGTCCATCTCTGTGGTCGCAGAAATCGCGCCCATGTGAAACACACCTTTGATCTGCGTCGGCTTAGTCCAAATCGGGTGATCCCATAGTTCGTCAGGATAGATAATGCCGGCAAATTTCAGATCGCGCAGGTTGAGCCACTTGTCGCCGTCTTCCATCACATCCACGAGCAAGAGATCAGTAATCCCTAACTGATTGAAATGATGAACAAGAACACTTCCAATAAAGCCCGCTGCGCCGGTGATGATGTACATTTGTTGCCCCTCTTAATGTGTCTATCGTACCCGAGATTCTCCTTCAAAAAAAAGGCATTTTTCAGTATAACGACGGGCACTTAACATTCTGCACCGAAGGATAGCCATGAACGTCGACGGCTGGAAGATCGAAGAATCATTCCGCAACACTTTTGCCATGGGCTTTAAGGTCACGGCCCATCTTCATTCCGAGAAGAGTGAGTACCAACAAATCGACGTGGTCGATACTGAAGCGGTCGGCCGTTTGCTGCTGCTTGATGGCAAAACCATGGTCTCGGATAAGGACGAGTTCGTGTATCACGAAGTCGTTTCACACATCCCCTACATGGTGTCGCGCCAGTGCAAAAACGTTCTCATCATCGGCGGCGGTGATGGCGGCGTGGTGCGCGAGTTTGTAAAACACAAAGACATCGCTCGTATCGATCTTGTTGAGATTGATGAGCGCGTGATTGAAGTGTCGAAAAAATATTTCCCTGACTGTACGTCTGGTTTGGCAGACCCGAGGGTCCGCGTCCTTTGTCAGGACGGTTTCGCTTTCATCAAAAAAGCCAAGTCTGAGTACGACATCATCGTCATCGACTCAACTGATCCAGTGGATTTCGCCACGGCGTTGTTCACTGATGCGTTCTACGCCGACGTCTACAATGCGCTGACACCTGAAGGCATCATGCTCAACCAAACTGAGAATCCTTTCTTGGATGAGTGGGGCGTGAAGGACATCTACAATAACATGCGCAAGATTTTCCCGATCGTGAAGTCATTCACAGCGCCGATGCTCGTTTATCCAGGTGTGTTCTGGACTTGGGGCTTCTCTTCGAAGAAATACGGCCCGACGGATTTGAATCCGGAGCGCATGGCATCGATGTCTAAGATCGAACGTGATTTGAAATGGTACAATACCGAATGGCACAAGAGTACCTTCTCGTTGTCGAACTTCCACAAAAAGACCATTGGTCAGGAATAAGTATGGAACAAAAACTTCTACGCGAAATTGAAGGCCTTGAGAGTGCGCGTCCGTTCATCGGCACGCAGTACGCGCAAGCGATCTTCTCCAACACCACTCACTTGGTGGGATTTTGCTTTGACGGTACGACGAGCTTTCGTCCCGGGGCACGTTTC
>JAKFUR010000019.1 GCA_021732585.1 Bacteriovoracaceae bacterium | reverse complement strand
CGAGATCTAATCCAGGCACGGCACCGTCCACATAAACAACGCGCCCGATCTGCTCCCAGCGAATTCTAACGCGATGATTGTCTTCGATGTTTTTAACTCTTAACCGCAACGGCACATCGATGCCTTCAAAACCCACCACAAAATGATGTCGTGTGGTCTGGACCGGCGGAAAAAGAAAAATAAGACCTGCGCTGATGAGCTCAGCATAGCGGAAAATCACAGCGGCCATGACCAAGGAATCAGCGAAAACGGCTCCGATGACATTGAAGTCGTCTGGGTTTCCTACAAATGTTTTCTCTAAAAAAGGAAAGATCTGTCCGTACTTGATCAACACCGGCACGAGACATAGCACTAGTTTATCGAAGCGCGGCTCCTTGCGATCAAACTCATACAGCCGGGTCATCGCGAGGACCTTGTCCTCGTTGGATAATTTCGCAAGGCCCGCTATGCGTGGATCTTCGCTCTGTTTTTTTTTGTACTTGATGGCCGCAACGGCTTCTGATGGACGAGGAGAAGGAACATCAGGCAACTCCTCGAGGGAGATGCCTGATGAATCTTTTTTAGGGGGATCGGACTGATCCATGGTCGTGGCTTAGAGCATGTCCTTGATGATCAACATGGACTCTTCGATGACCGGATCAACCCGCATCGTTTTGCTGTATTCTTCGAACTTTTCCTGAGCGACTTTTTCTTTGAGGCTATCCAGCGACTTCACCGTGAGCGACTTGGATTCTTCTTCTTTCTCCAAAGCTTCCGAACGCTCCTTCACTTCTTTGCGGTCTTTCAAGAAACCGTCCATGGTGAGATCTTTCGACGTCAACTTGCGACGCTGATCGTACCACGTGACCGTTTCTTGGATGCGCTGGAAGCGAGGGTTCTTCTTCACGCGGACCTGTGACTCCGCCATGACCTTTTTCTTATTGAAGCTCGGCTTCCACGCAGTGAATGGAACGGCTTTAACCTTGGCCCATGGAATCGAGTGCTTCAAGAACTGCTCGCCGCTCTCGAGATGCGCATACGGATCCGGCAAGATGATGTCTGGAGTGACGCCTTTGTACTGCGTCGATCCACCGTTTACGCGGAAGAACTTTTGAATGGTGATCTTCAGAGCACCCAATGGTGAGTAGGCCTTCGCCATCGGTGCGACGTAGTTATCCAAATCCACAACCAATTGCACCGTTCCTTTACCGTGAGAGAACTCACCGCCGACTACAATCGCACGACCGTAGTCTTGCAAAGCAGCTGCTACGATCTCTGAAGCCGAAGCCGAGAAACGGTTGATCAACACAACCATTGGCTTATCAAATTCGATGGTTGGGTCTTGGTCAGCAAGAATTTCAACAGAACCAGTCGAAGCTTTCACTTGGACGATTGGACCCTTCTCAATGAAGAGGCCTGAGATCATACGTGCGTCTTCCAAAGCGCCACCGCCATTGTTACGCAAATCCAAGATCAAACCCTGAATATTTTCTTTTTTCATGCGAACGAGTTCTTTGCGAACGTCATCTGTGCAGTTACGACCAAGGCGATCATTAAAGTCGCGATAAAACTTCGGGACGTTGATATAACCGACTTTTGTTTTAGTCGTATCAAGCTCGAGGATTGTGCCCTTCACGTAAGACTCTTCGATCTCAACAACATCACGAACGATCGGCACAGTCTTGATCAGGCCATTAGGCTTTTTCACGGTCAGGCGAACTTCACTGCCCTTCTTACCACGGATAAGTTTAACGGCATCACGCAAGGGCATGTCGACCACATCAACTGGCTCGTCACTTCCTTGCGCCACTTTCAAGATCGTGTCTTCCGAATCGAGCTCTTTGGTTTTCCACGAAGCTGAGCCCGGAACGATACGTTCAACTTTAATGTAAGAGCCTTCTTCACGAAGAATAGCACCGATGCCTTCGAGCTTCCCTGACATGTCGATGTCGAAGTCTTCCTTCTCTTCCGGTACGAGGTAGTTGGTGTGAGGATCGTAAACGCGCGCAATGGCGTTGTAGAACTTATCAAGCTTGTCGCTGGCTTTTTCATCACGCAAACGCTGAAGAATTTTCTTGAAACTCTCCGCCGTTTTCGCACGGGCCTTCGCTTCAAGGGCGACGTCATTCAACTTCTTCAGGTCTTCGCCATCCGCAGAACTTTTCTTTTTCTTCTTGCCGACTTTCTTGTCTTCTTCCGCTTTCTTCGCTGGGTCTTGGTCACGCTCTTCTTTCAAGTCAGCGAGGCGGCCCATGACGTCGTACTTCAGTGAGCGCTCCCACAGAGCACGCAGTTCTTTTTCGTCCTTAGAGAATTTACGTTTCTCCGGATCAGTCTCGAGAGTTTCTTTCTTTTTGAAGTCGAGGGGTTTCGCGAGGATCTCGGTGATCCAACCTTCGACTTGCGGCAAACGTTTGTTCACAAGCTTTGATGTCGCTTCAAGGATTGTGAGGCGCCCACTCACCAACTCATCATCCATCTTGTCAGCGTATGTGCTGAGAGATTTCACATCGGCTTCAGTGAAGAACTGCTTGCCGTAGTCAACGCGTTCCAAATAAAGCTTGAAGGCTTCTTTTGAAAGGTCGTCATTCACCGTCTTATTCGCCAGGTGCAAATTTTCGAGAGCACCTTTGAGAATATTTCCTAACACCATCTCGCGTGTGTAATTCGGATTCTTATTGGTTAGTGTGCCTACTGGATTTGGCTCATCTTTTTCTCTGGAGAAAAGCCCTTGCGCTAAAACCGCAGGAGAAAGTGTGAGCACAAATAGCAGAGGGAGAAATTTCATAGGTCCTCATAGGGAATTAAAATGATTCAACTATTGTCCCTCCCGTGAGAGGGCGGTGCAAGGAGAAAGCGGGCCGTGTGAGATTTGCCTTAAGGGCGAGCGATCTTTTTCATCTCTTTGAACAAAGGCAGGATTGCTTGATTTTTTTGCTCATTCTTAGGGCAAGCGCGTTGATCTTCCCCGCGCAGCACTAATTTCCAGTCCGCATCACAGCCTTTGGGGTCGGCCGGCAAATCGTACTGAACCTGCAAGAACATTGCAGAGAAACGTTGATCCAATTGTTCGGCTTGGCCGCGACCAATTTTGTTTTTGTGCGATCCGTCTTCGTCAGTGAAAACCAAGAAATAATCCCCGGCCGACGTGCGTTCCAGCTCGATCTTTTCTTCATCATCGACTTGCTCAACCAACAGCAAGGGCATTCCGCCTCGCAAGTCATTGTTGTTCTCAGGCTTCTCTTGCTCAAAGGCAAATGCAGTTCCCAACATCAAGCTCAACACGGTCAGAAGAATGATTTGCACAGTGGCCTCCAGGTGCGTTCATTATCACTGGTTTTTCTTTGCTTTTCCAGGACATCCTCAGGCAACCTAGTTTTCCATGGACAGTTACAAACTCGCTCGCGCCGCTCTCTTTCGACTCCCTGCCGAGACGGCCCACGATCTCACTCTTAAACTCTCATCCAATGTGCCGCAGCTGGCCGCTCCTTGGCAGCGTCCTCACGACCCAAGGCTGAGTTGTTCTGTCGGAAAGACTGAGTGGAGAACTCCGATAGGTCTCGCTGCTGGCCTCGACAAAAATGCCGTGGCCCTCGAGTTTTTTCATCGCTTGGGCTTTGGTTCGATGGAGTGCGGCACAATCACGCCCCGACCTCAGCAAGGCAATCCCCTCCCGCGCATGTTCCGTTATGCTGAAGAATTTTCGCTACGCAACTCCATGGGCTTTCCTAATTTGGGAATGGAGGCCTGTGCCAGCAAACTACGCACTCGTCCCCAAGAATTTCCAGTCGGCGTGAACATCGGCAAATCCAAAGAGGCCACACCTTCGCAAGCTCTGGAAGAGTACGGTACGCTTTACGAAAAACTCGCTCCACTCGCTGACTGGGTGGTGGTGAATATCTCTTCGCCCAACACTCCAGGCCTGCGCGACTTGCAACAAGAGGGCTGGCTGAAAGATCTCTTCAGCATCCTTACTCCTTTGCGTCAAAAATACGGCAAAGAAATTTTTGTGAAACTCGCTCCCGACTTGGATGACCAAGTGCTACGCGATCTCACCACCACACTCGCTGATCTCGGCGCAGATGGATTGGTGGCCACGAACACCACACATATTCCCGAACGCGGAGTGGGGGGCGTGTCCGGCAGACTCTTGCGCGTGAAGGGCCACCAAAAGCGTCGCGTGGTTTTAGAAATCGCGCGCGATCGTAAGCTTCCTCTCGTAGGCGTAGGTGGTTTTGAAGATATGAATGATGTGTTCGCGTGGTGGGCTTCCGGCGGCGATGCTTTGCAGGTCTACACTGCATTTGTCTATCACGGGCCAGCGTTGTTGCAAAATCTTGAGGCGGGCATGCGGGGATTCATCACACGCGCCAAGCTTCCCGACATCAGATCATTCCTCAAGCTCTCACCTCTTGAGCGCCAAAAACTTATTGGCGCCTTCGGTCGTTAGCCACGATACTCCGCCTTGCGATGAAGGTTTTGTTCCATGTGCTCGATCACCATGGTGGCGATATCAAGTTCAGTGGTGCGCTCGATGCCCTGTAATCCCGGCGAAGAGTTCACTTCAATAATGAGTGGCCCTTCTTTTGAGCGCAACAAATCCACACCGGCAAATGAAAGTCCCAGCTCCTTAGCGGCTTTGATCGCCATGTCTTGTTCGGCCGCAGTGAGCTTGACCGGTTCAGCTGTTCCACCACGATGAAGATTGGCGCGGAACTCTCCTTCCTTTGCCACTCGCTTCATACTTGCCACCA
>JAKFUR010000100.1 GCA_021732585.1 Bacteriovoracaceae bacterium | reverse complement strand
TGCGGCTCTCAAGGTTAGCAGTTGATGTACCAATCTTAGTTGCAATCTTCTCTACCAAGTCAGACTGAGCTTGCTCAGACTGAGAGGCTTCCAGCACTTCGGCCAAGCTCACACCTGCAAGCTTCTTAAGATCTGTTGCGAAAGCCGCTTGGTCAGCAAGAGTTAACTCACCGTTAGCTTTGCCGAGAATCTTCTCAGCTTTCTCGCCCAAAGTTACGAGAGACAATGAAGTCTCGATGCCCACGTTGAAAGCAAAAGAGATGTTGGCTGCTTTCTTGATGAATTCTTTTTGTTGAACTTCAGCCGTCATCAAAGAAACGTCAGTAGTTGCTGCTTCGTCTTCGTACTCGAAGCCCGAGTTGCGACCTACGTAAGTGTTCGTCCAGTAGTCGAAATCAACAACTTCGTAATCGTCACCCCAGTAGTCACCGAAGAGATCGCCATTCAAGATGTCGTCGTTTTCGATAGCGCGGAACTCTTCAGCTAGAGCTGTCGTGTTCGAGTAGTAGTCGTAGTACACGATCGCGCGGATGTACTGAAGTGATACTGCTTTGTGTTCAGCATAGCGGTCGTCGTAGATGACAAACCAGTCTTCTTGGCCTGGAGTTGCCGTACGAAGAGTCTCATTCGTATAGAGCTCTACATAAGATTGATAGTTAGATGATTCGATGTTGTTCAAAGCAGATACGAACTGATCAACAGTTACATATGCTGATGTGTGGTTACCGTAAGATGAGCCAGTTGTGCCGCCGCCGACAGTTGTTCCACCGCCAACAGTCGTACCGCCTCCAACAGTGCCTCCACCAGAAGTGCCGCCTGTAGTGCCGCCTCCAGTGTAACCGCCGCCGTATCCACCGCCGCCATTACAGCTAGCAAGAACAGCGAGAGCGCAGGTGAGAACAGAAGTTTTCAAAACGTTAGAAACGGAACTTTTCATCGGAACTCCTTAGAAAGTTAGTATGGACGGAAATACCTGAGCAATTTATGTGCCAGAGAGTATGAACATTTTATCCAGCACATAACGCAGCGCAAGGTGCGAGATGAATCTAGTGCAAACTGGCCCAGGTGCATGCGCGATGCACAAAAATCTCATTTTGCTTAATAAGATTTTTGGCATATCTAAGGGTCATGAAAATCACATTCCTCGCACTTTTGTTCGTTCCTCTATTAATAAATGTGGCGCACGCCGATTGGAAAAATCCTTCCATGCTTTGCCCTGAGGAAGCGCTTCCAAAAGGCGTTATCTGTGTTGATTTAAGCCGTGTGGCCAACCCACTCTTGGACTTTCCAAGTTGGATGAGTGCTGACGACATTCAACGTTGGAGCACGACACTCTCGAAAGATCTTAAAGTCTGTCGCGCACGCGAAGCACTCCGTCGTGAGGCCGTGACGCCGGGATCATTTACACCGCTCCAAATTCAAATCGCATGGATGACAGCTAACGGTGGCGAAAACTCACAGCAGAAACTTGCCAAGATTGTTGAAGCGGCGAACATGCTTCAGATGCCTCCACAGATTTTAGTCGGGGCCCTTACACAAGAATCGCTCTTAGCTGACCTGGGAGTTTCATCTGACGGTGGAAATTATTCCTGCGGTATCGGCCAACTCAATATCTCTGAGTGGTGCCTTGGCATGAACACACTTCCTGCAGCTGAGCGCGCGACCCTAGGTTGGCCGACGATGTCTTGCGACACGGTCACACCGGCGATGGTGGCACCCTTTCACAACATCGCGCTTCGGAAACTTGGCACACGCCCGGAGTACCGACTTGATGCCAGTGACTTCGTGGGCATCACGCTTAACCAAGTCATCGGCCAATTCCCAGCGGCCACACCTGCGGTCCAGGCCAATCGCTTCAAGGCCGTTTCTTCTTTCGTGGCGAACTGCCAAAAGCACGTTTACGGCATTCCGTTCAAAGCACGGAACATTAAAAACTTATTTGAAAACTTCATTCCGCAAAAGATGAAAACAGACGAGGTCTACGCTGGCCAAGAGCGCTACGCTCGCAGCTGTGCCACTCCATCGACGTCAAAGTACTACCCACTTCATACAGGTTGGCTCTTAGCACTCGCCGCTTACAACGCTGGGCCTTCCATTACGAAAATCCTCGAGCATTACCACCAAGAGAGTGCTGATCGCATTCCTTCTCTTAATCCTCTTGATTTGATCGAAGCACTCTACTGGGGTGGCGAAGTCAGAGTGGGAAGCAATCGTGTTTACTTCACTGGCGCTAACCAAAAAACCTACTCTCAGTCATGGTACAAGAGCTGTGTGGTTCAACGTCATATCGCTCGGGTTATTCAGCACGTGACTATTCCGGGAACAACAATTGCACGCTCTTTAGAAGAAACTCCGTGTGCGCAGACAGTACCAGAGGCTCGCCGTGTATCGTCAGGTGTGAAACTAATTCCATAAAACGATAAGAGGTGGCCTCTCAGTCATGCGTGCAGTAGCTCTGATCGACGGCCTTAAGGTTCATGTCAGTTGACCAAATTTTAAAGGCGCCGCTTCCGATGCAATTATCGTCTTGTACTGGCATGACAATAACGAAACGCTTGTTATCCGTAGCTAAGAAGAGGGCCGGTGCTTGATGAGAACGAGCTTCTTCTTCAAGAATCGGCTTTAACTCGTCCAGCGTTCCCTGGAAAACGTTTTCCCGAAGTTTTTGATTTGAGAGCCAACGTAATTTCTTGATGCCTTTTGGCAAAGTTGCCTTTACTGCATCAGGGAGCTTTGCCGTAGGCTTCCATTCAAACTTAATAGAAGAGTCCTTGAGTCCAAGCTGCCCAAGAGGCATTTTGGTTTTTTCAATAAAAGAAAAAGGCTGCGAGAAAACATCGCCGCGATTCTCGACTAGAGCGTGGCACGCATAGCATGCGTTTTGTGAAACGACAGGCTCTTCTGGGAATGTTCTGCCGTCGGAATCAAAAAGGGCATATCCCCAACCACCTGTGCTGGCGTATTTCTTCTTATCTTTCACCATGAGCTGGTAACGGCGGATCCCTTTGGGAACGACGGAACTTGTGAACTGATCATCGACACCAGTATGAATGCCCGTTTTTGCAAAGACAGATCCATCCGGATAGTTAATCGCTCCTGACTGAAGAGTCTTCATCGCAACATCATTGGCATACGTAAGCCGCATCTCACTCGTGTCTTTGCGAAACCTGATTGTGACGAGAGGCCACTTTTCAGGAAATCCTTGGTACTTCTTGTAGCTGATTCCATTCATGGAATCTTTGCCAGCGTAATTCTCTGCGCTCAAAGCAGTGAGAGGGAGGAGTGCTACCAAGAGGCATAAATATATATTCATCCGAGTATGATACACGGACCGCTTTTAAATGCGATTGCTATGAAAAAAATTAGGAAATATTGAGAAAAAAATGGTGCTCGGTGAGGGACTCGAACCCCCACGATTACTCACCAGATCCTAAGTCTGGCGTGTCTACCAATTCCACCAACCGAGCATGAGAGGTAGATTAAACTCTTCATGATGTTCAGGCAAGCACTAGGAGGCTTTTTTGTCCGGTGCGCCAGGTTTAGTCTTAGAAGCTTTTTCAGCGTCTTTTTTGGCTTTATCTGCAAGATTTTTCAATGCTGTGTTCTCTGAACGCAGCTTATTGATCTCTTTCTTGGCCTCACCCAATTGATTCGTCGCGGTCGCAAAGTCAGAGGAAAGCTTCTTAACAGACGCCTCCATCTGGGTCAATTTGCTCTTCATTGCACCGTCCGTCTGAGCAGTAGGGGCCTTCGCCATCGCAGCGGTCATCTCTAGAATCTTATGTTCCAAATCTTTGATTTGAGATTCTGATTTACCTGTCTTCTGAGTTTGCAAAGCGAGCTCCTGCTGAAGCTCACGAATCTTAGCTGACTGCGCTTCTGTACGAGCACTCGCTGCCGCGTTCGTTGGTCCTGCGCCGGACATCGCCTGACGAAGCGACTCTTCTAGCTTTGCCTTTTCACTTCTCAGACGCTGAATTTCACTTTGGTCCAACTCAGACTTGCTCTTTTGTTTCGCTGATTCTTTTTGCAGTGTTTGCAAGGCGACTTCTGCTCGCTGCTTATCCATCACAACCTTGCGGAGCTCTTCATCTTTCTTCGGGTTTGCGCCAGATACCTGTTTCTCAAGATTTGCCGACATGGAAGCAATTTTATTTTTATATACATCAACCAAGCGACTCAAGGACAGCTTCTCTTGCTCGAGCTCTTTGATCTTTTGCTGGCCGCCTGCTTGTTGAGCGGCTCCCTGTGATGTCAGCAGCGCAGTGACCTTGGATTTGAGTTCATTGATCTCACTATCTTTTTTGGCCACAATGACAGCGAGACCATCTTTCGCTTTTTGTACGACGATATCTCGCGTTTTAACGGCGCGATTTGCTTTCTCGATTTCTTGTGCAAAGAAAGCTTCCTTCTGTTGCATCTCCAGTTTTGTTTTGCGAACTTCTATTTCAGTTTGGCGAGCTGCCTGAATTACTTTTTGCTCTCTTTCGAGAGCTTTTCTCATTTTTTCAGCTGCTGCTGGATCACCTTGTCCGCTGGACAAGCTTTGCATCATTTTCATTTTCTGTTCAAGCGTCAAGACGTCATCAGGAGTCACTGTGGGCGCCAAAGACGCAGCTTCTTTGGCCTTGCGATCAATCAGCGCCATTTGATCACGTGATTCTTTTAAAATACGAATCTCTGCCTGAGCCATTTCTAACTGCTTCGTCGCGAGGATTTTTTCATTCTCCACAGTGCGTAAA
>JAKFUR010000058.1 GCA_021732585.1 Bacteriovoracaceae bacterium | reverse complement strand
TGGCGGGGCTTCGAACCGTTAAACCGCCGTCATGAATCCTTGCGGGAAAAACTGCGAATGCGGATCATGGCGCTTCTTCAACGCACGGAAGACCGCACGCTGCGTATCACTCAAGAAAGCTTTGATGAATTTCTGCTTGAGCAATCCAATGCCATGCTCAGCAAAAGGCGAACCATGCCAAAGTAGAACTTTGCTGTAGAGTTTTTCAAACTCCGCTTGGCAGCGAGCGGTGTCTTCCGGGCGAGGCATGTAGTTGTAGTGCAAGTGAGCATCGCCGAAATGGCCGAACAAATTGTAGCGCACACCCAGTTTTGAAATCTCGCGATAGAAGCCCAGCAGATCGGCAAAGTGCTCTTGGGACACTTGGCAGTCGGTACCCATTTTCTTCACGCCCATCTTCGAGTTCTCTTCGAACACCGCACGCGGCACACCCGCACGCACGCTGTGGAATTTTGCGGAACTGATTTCGAAAATACTTTCCGGAGACGTAAGCTTGAGTTCGCCAATGAGTTCTCCGTAAACTTGTTCGAAATCCCGTGAAAGTATCTCGAGAAACACCACATCTTGGGTGCCATCACCCAAACGCTCGTCGGGCTTGAGATAGCCCATGCAGTTTGAATCCAGCAGCTCGCATGAAATGACTGAGCCACGGAAATTTTGCACGGCCTGGTAAATTTCCATGTGAGGTTCAAAGTCTTGTTCCCAACGAGGGAGTAACAAAAACAAGTGCGTGACATCATCGTGAGCGGTGGTTTTTAGTTCCAGCTCAGTCACAATTCCTAACTGGCCTTCAGTACCAATCAAAAGATCGGTTTCCATTTCAAAGCGCGGATAGGGCGCATTCTTGTAATGAGCGTAGCCGGCGAAAGCTACTTGGTACGCATCTAATCCCTCAGTGGGAGGAAATGGACGATCAGCAAAAAGCTCATGCTCTACACCGTCTTGATCGAGATATTTCAAGCGCACGGTTTGCTGGCGCATATTCCCGAAAGCAAAACAACGTTCACCGGTGCAAGAGGTGGCGATGCCGGCGAGCACAAGAGCAAGTTGTTCAGTGGGCGAGGTCATAATGGCGCGGCCGTGGGCCTTAAGGAACTGATCAGCGTCCTGCCAATTCACAGCTCCACTAATAATCAAGTTCTCACCGTTCATGCGCATCTCGGCCGGAATCTTGGACAAATCGCCAACAAGCACCGGGCCTTTGAGTTCATTTTCTAGTTTGTCATAGGGAATGACTGTCGAGGTGCGCGAAGAGTGGTAAAATGTGGGAGCATGGCCTCGTAAGTGGGCCTGCAGGTCAGCAACGGTAGAGAATGATTTGGTGTTCGGCATGGAGCTATTTTAGCAAGGAGAGAAGCTATGGGTCTAGTGGTGGTTTTGGGTGCATCGAGTGATGAATCTAGATATTCGCACATGGCGATGGTTAACCTGCGAGAACATGGCTGGCCGCGTATTCCGGTTCATCCCCGGGAGACAATGGTGGATGGCGAAAAAGTCCTTCCGAACCTCGACGCTTTGCAAGGCCAAAGCATTCATACGGTCACGATGTATGTGAATCCGGCCTTGTCAGATAAAATGGCCGAGGCGCTTTTGGAACTTAAACCTCAGCGCGTGATTTTTAATCCAGGCTCCGAGAACCCGCGCCTTGAGAACTTGCTGCGTGCTCAAGGCATTGAGGTGGTGGAAGGCTGCACCTTGGTGATGCTTAGAACCAAGCAGTTTTAGTCATCTGTTCGCAGTTCAGTGGAGAGTTGGCACGGATATAACTTTCCAGCTGATACCAATATCTCACCCCGGTATAAACGCGGTTGCGGTAAAGAAGTTTTCGTAACCACGGGACAGTTCTCTCCAGTGCGAAGGGAAGTTCAGAGGGAATAGCTAAGTAATACGACTTAAGTGGATTGAATTTTTTCCCATTGATGAGCAAGTGCTTCACTTTGCCGTTCGCGTCGCGAACCGGTTCAACTCCCGCCACATTGATGCCAAATTGTCCGGGCTTACGAATGATCACCTCGAGAATTTCTCTTAGTAGCAATCCATTAATTTTCAATGTCGCAATCTCCCAGCCTCCATCTCCAAACTCTCTGAAGTGCGGAAAATTATCGATCATGTCACCGAAGCGAATCGGGCCCGCAGGAATGGCTTCACCATCAAAGCTCGCAATATGCAGACCGACGTCCGCGCGCACCGAATGGAGCGTCATGTAGGCGAGGTGACCACCCCAGCAGCTGGCCTTGGGATTATTATGGCCATCTTTTGAACCACTGAGTTCAAAGGTACTTTCGCCAATAACTTCTGTGAAGGGACGACCGAAGTAATCGTCGCGACTGATTTTCGCCATTTCGACGAGATCATGTACGGTTTCATCTTCGGGCATCGAGTGATCGATATCATGGAGCTGATAGCTCACCATCTCATGCTTGCCCGTGGCAGGCTCGATGTCCACAATGATTGATCCGAGCGCCATGGAATTCGCGCCGGTTTGCACGATGGGAATCTGGCGACCTTTTTTATTGGGAGCGAGACGTGGCTCTTGTAGACGAGTATGCGAGTGGCCGCCAACGACTAAGTCGATGTCTTTTGATCTTTTGACGATATCAATGTCTTTCGACAAACCGATGTGAGTGAGAGCAATAAGGTAATCAATCTTATTCATCTCGGCGCGCTCTTCCATCGGTTTCACAAAACCACTCGGGGAGAGCACCATGCCCGAGCCGACCAACGGGTATTGGTAGTGCATCTCCGAAGTGGAAAGACCAAATATCCCGATTTTCACACCGTCGATCTCGATGCGAACCATGTCGAAGATCTTGTTGTTAAGTCCGCTTTCGCGCTTTGCTTTTAGATTCGCAGAAAGGATTTTTGTTTTCAATTGTGCGCCATCAATTTGTTCCGCTAGTACTTTTCCACCCTGCAAGTAATCGTGGTTACCCAGCACCGTGACATCAATTCCTAAAGCATCGAGCATTTTGAACGCATCCACGCCGTTGTTGGCCATAAAATAAGAGGTGCCTTCACCAAAATCACCGCCATCCACAAAGATGGTTTTGATCCCTTGGGCCGCGGCTTGCGTCTTCAACTGATCTGCCAATTTCTTTAAGCGGGCGTAGCCACCTCTACCATTGCGGGTGCCCTCAAAATAGGAGTGGAGATCATTGGTATGCAGGATTTGCACTTTGACCGCTTGGGCGAAAAGGGGAAAACCTAATAAAACCATTGTCAGTAGGAGGATTTTCATAGGTTTCCCTTTTCGTAAAAAGGCCCGTCCGGATGAACCTTTCTCTTGAATGGTCATGGAACATGAAAAAAATGCCCAGTTAGGCCTCTGTGAGCTTCACGTGAGCTTGCGATGAGCTTGCCGCCTGCCTGAAGGCGCGTTAAAACCGACCAATGAAGTTTCCTGAACTCCTCCTTCCCGTCGGAAATATGCCTATGGCCTTAGCGGCCATTCATGGCGGCGCGGATGCGATTTATGTGGGAGTTCCCGGCTTCAATGCGCGCGGACGTACCCATGATTTTTCCATCGCAGAATTAAAAGAGTTGATTGATCTGTGTCATCTCTATGGTGTGAAGGTGCATCTTGCATTCAACGTTCTTATTTTCGAACCGGAGCTGGAAATCGCCGCAGAAGTTTTGAAAGAAATCCTCCCGCTGGGCCCGGATGCATTCATTGTGCAGGACCTGGGGCTGGTGCAGTTAATCCGCCAAATGGCGCCTCATGTGCGAATTCACGGCTCAACACAAATGACTGTCACCAACGATGAGGCAATTCGTTTAGTGGATGATCTCAACATCCAGCGTTTTGTCCTTGGTCGTGAAAACAGCCTGGAAGAAATCAAAACTATCCGCGCCGGCACAACCCGCGAGATTGAAGTGTTTGTTCATGGTGCTTTGTGTGTCGCATACTCTGGTCAGTGCTTCACGTCGGAATCTCTCGGCGGTCGTTCTGCGAACCGTGGTCAGTGCGCGCAAAGCTGCCGCTTGGGCTATGAGATGTTTGTGGATGGCGAGAAGCGCGATCTGGGTGATAAAAAATATCTCGTAAGCCCACAAGATCTGTGTGGCATTGAAGAAGTGCCGGCCTTGATCGACGCCGGTGTGGATTCATTCAAAGTGGAAGGCCGCTTGAAGGGCCCGGATTACGTCGCCACTGCAGGTAAGAGCTATCAATCAGCGATTCATGGGCACATCCCTAGCACACGTGACATGGCGGTGAGTTTTGGTCGCGGCTTTTTTAGCGGCTGGCTTCATGGCGTGGATCATCAAAAATTAGTAGAAGGCAGTTTCTCGGCCCACCGTGGTTTTGAAGTCGGTGTCGTTGATAAAGTTTTGAAGGATGCTGTCATACTTGTCACGCGTGAAGAGGTGGTGGCCGGACAGGGGCTACTGTTTGCACGTGGTGATCAAGAAGTCGGTGGCAAAGTCTATCGCGTGCAGCGCCTCTCGACCGACAAGTTACAGGTCACACTGTTGGCACCGTTTGAGTATACAAAAATCAAGTCGGGCATGCGCACCTGGATCAACTCTGACGATCGCCTAGAAGGCGAAGTAAAAAAACTCACCACCGATCGTCAGCATATGCGTCGGGTGCCGTTGCAAATGAAATTAAATTTGCAATTGGATGCGCCGATTGAGCTCACAGTCACTGATCCTGAAGGTCGCGCCGTGATGGTTTTAGGCCCGATGGGTGTCGCTTCACAAAAAGATATTGCTGCTGAAGCGCTGTGGGATGAACTTGGCGCTCTTGGTACCACCGCTTATCGTTTGGATAAAAAATCTATCAGCGGCAGTGGAGTGTATGTATAA
>JAKFUR010000127.1 GCA_021732585.1 Bacteriovoracaceae bacterium | reverse complement strand
TTTTGGCGTGAGGCCTTCCAGCGGCAGGCGCGTACTGATAAGTGAACTTGCAGCGTGCTGGTAGCGAGATCAAAATTGAGTCGACACGTCCGTTGGTTTTGAGACCAAACAGAGTGCCGCGGTCATGCAGTAAATTAAACTCCACATAGCGGCCGCGACGATGAAGCTGAAAGTCTTCGTCTTCAGCGGTGAATTTTTCATTCACGCGCTTTTCCACCAGAGGAAAATAGCTCGTAATAAACTGCTCTGAGAGTCCCGTGATCATGGCAAGATCCGCTTCCATGTGCCCGGTGTTGTATCCATCAAAAAAGAGTCCACCGATTCCGCGCATCTCACCGTCACGGTGCTGATTCACAAAATAATGGTCACATTCTTTTTTCATCCATTCGTAATTATCCCCCGCGGCTTTTTTCCATGTCCCGTGGAAATGACGGAAGTCTTCTTCATGGGGATAGAACGGCGTGAGATCAGCGCCTCCGCCGAACCACACCTTGTTGCCTTGTTCGATCATGCGAAAGTTGGCATGCACCGTAGGGACGCGTGGATTTCTTGGATGGAGAATGAGTGAAATGCCTGCGGCCCACATCTCATCACCCGTGCCTTGCAACTTGCTCGCGAAGGCGGGGTCAATCTTTCCGAAGACGCAAGACGTGTTCACACCGGCGTTTTCGAAGATTTCTCCATTGAAAGCGCGTGTACGGCCACCACCACCGGGTTGACCCGCATGGTCATTGCGCTCCCACAGGTCTTCAATGAGTTTAAGACCTGGGTCCAAGCGCTGCATTTCTTGAGTGATCCTGTCTTGCAGTGTGCGGACGTGAGTAAGGAATTTTTCTTTAAATAGATTCGTCATAATTTTCTCAAACTACCCTAAAATAGAACAAACGTTAAATGATTTAGAATTGGGCAAGGCATGACATTTCTCAAGCGTATCTGGGACTTTATCAATCGCTGGAGTGGCCTAACTGGCCCTGTTTTTATTTTCCTAGGCTGCACTTTGCTGATGGTGCTGTCCGACTACAACCGCACCCTAGAAGAGCACGAGCAAGAACTCGACTGGGTGAAGTTTCCACAATTTTTTGAAGACAGGTTTTACGATGTCCGCACTGTCAAACAGCTCAAACCAAACTGGCAGGATCCAAACATCACCATTGTGGAGATTGACGACAAAACCCTTTCTAAAATTGGCACCTGGCCGATTCCTCGCAAAAACCATGCTCGTCTCATACGACGCTTGCAACACTTCGGCGCTAAGGTCGTCGCGCTCGACGTACTCTATCCGGAAAACTCTCAGGACCTCGCCCAAGACCAAGATTTTGCCACCTCCATTAGCGAATACAAGGCCAGCGGAGGCGAGGTTGTTTTAAGTTACACATTGACCGAACTCGACCCCGAACACGCGTCTACAGATGCGCTCGAAGCCACCCCTGACTTTGTGTATATGCAGTCAGGCAATGCGCAATTGAACACTCCGACGAAGCCCTTCTGGATCAATCGCCACACGTTCCCGATCGATAGCTTAGTGAAAACAGAAGCACTGATGGGGCACATCGGTAACCTGGAAGATTTCGACGGCGTTTTCCGTCACTACCGAATTATCGCCAACTACATTGATCAGTCGAAGGCCACCGTTTATGTTTCATCGCTTGGCCTTGCGGCTTCGGAAGCGTTCTCTAAACAGCGCTCAAAAATTTTCACGAGCAAGAGCGGCCAAGCGACCTTGAATTTTCAAGGCAAAGAGATTCGTATTGATAAAAAAGGTGAGATTAAAGTTCGCTACAGCGCTGGTCGCGATAACTATCCTCGCATCAGTTACTACGACCTGATGACCGCCAAAGACAACGATCCCGAGATGCTTAAACATCTCAAGGGACGACTCATCATGGTGGGTTCATCGGCCGAGGGCGCGCACGATCTTCGTTCAACTCCTCTCGATCCCAAAATGCCCGGGATGTATGTTCACACCAACGTCGCCCACATGCTGCTACATGGATTCATCTATCAATCGGCAGAAGAAAACTTTAGGGTTTCTATTCTTCTGATGGTTACAGGATTCTTACTCATCGTGATCGTCCAGCGCTGGGGCAATGCTTTGATGGATATCTTCGCGTTGATCTCGGCCTGTGCAGCGGCACTCGCGCTCGACTGGTACATCTTCCTTCCCGACGGCTACGAACTGCGTCTCTTCTATTGCCTCATTTGTTTTTTTGGAACCTACTCTTTGTCGACCTTTCTCAACTTCTACCGATCGGCCAAAGAGAAAAAACAGATCAAGGGCACATTTGCACGTTACGTGTCGCCGGCCATTGTGAATGAAATGCTCGACCACCCCGACAAACTCAAGGTTGGCGGTGAAAAGCGTGACATTACATGTCTGTTTTCTGACGTGCGTGACTTCACCAGTATCTCAGAAAAACTTAGCGCCACTGAGCTCTCCGGCATGCTCAATCAATACATGGGGACCATGACTGACATCGTGTTTGATACCAAAGGCACTCTCGACAAGTATATCGGTGATGCGATTGTCGCTTTCTGGGGTGCGCCGCTTGATCTGCCCGATCATCCGACTTGCGCGGTGGAAGGCGCTGTTAAAATGATGGAGGCGCTACCGGCGGTGAATGCTGATTTCAAAGCGCGTGGACTTCCAGAGTTTAAGGTTGGGATTGGACTGAACTCTGGAGAGTGTGCCGTCGGGAACATGGGCTCGAATAAAATTTTCTCGTACACGGCACTGGGTGATAACATGAACCTCGGCGCTCGCCTTGAAGGTCTGTGCAAGTACTATGGAGCCCACATCCTCATCTCTGAGAACACTTTCGTCCGTCTGCCGGAAGGCAAATTTAGCTGCCGGCCGCTGGATAAAGTAAAAGTGAAAGGCAAAACCCATCCGGTAAAAATCTTCGAGGTGATCCACCGGGCCCACCCACTGGCGGCTGACCGCGAGGCCTTTGATTTGTATAACAGTGCCTACGCTTCATTCAGCCAAAGAGATTTTGCGAAGGCAAAAACGTTCTTAGAAGGAATCCTACTGGCCCATCCAGAAGATAAGCCCACTGGTCGCTTATTGAAGTTATGTGAAAAGTGGCAACAAGAAGCGGTACCTGAAGACTTTGATGTCACCACTATGACAGAGAAGTAGCGCGATTCAAAAACTCGCCTTACTTCCTGCTGGCAGATCGGATTCAAAGCAAAAGTGGTTCCACACCACCTTCTTTTTAAGGTCCGAGCGCTGGTAGTTCGGCTGAATGACCTGATAGAACATGTTAATGCTAAAGCGACGTAAGCGAGGCACTCTCCCCCCTTTAGAGGGATCACGGTTCCATAAGCGGCACCATGCGCCCGCATAGTGCTTAGCGATTTTCTCATTGTCCGAAAGGTTCATGTAGAACTTGCGCCAGTGCTCATGACCTACGGTGTGGGGGAAAATATGCTCTTTAGAGCTAAGCACATCCTTGTCACCGGAGAGAAGTTCGATGGTTGTGCCATCCTCTAATTCGGCTGGAATCTCTAACCAGAGATTTTCTTGTTTGGGGAACGGAGCGAACATATTCCATTCTTGGTAGAGATGCAGATAGCGACCAGCATCCGCCCAGAATGGAATCTGTACTTTCAGCGGTGGTTTAAGCGTTGAAAGATTCCAGAACATGACGACGAGAAAGATGAACGCCCCAGCCGCTTGATAAATGACTTTAAACCATTTGGGCAAAGGAGTTGGTCCTTGCACGACGGCCGGAGAGCCACTCATCCATGCCAAGGCCTGATGAATTCTTTCGCTGATCTGTGGGAAACCACCCAACAGCTTGTCCCAAAACTCTGTCGGCAAATAAACCGCCCACATCGCTAAACAGTAAAAGGGAAAAAGCCCAATGCTCATGGTGAGGGTGATACCGATGTGCAATCCCCAGAAAGCGAGCACCGTCACAAGTCGCACGTAACCTTGCGCCCGGCGAGGAACGGCCCACCCCATGCATAGAACCAAAGGGCCCATCCATTCCAGCATAATGGTAATGAAGGTCGAGAACTGCATGAAGCGCGGAAAGCCTCGCATGAAACGGCCAAGCTCAGTGGAGAAAATATCGAGGTGACTTGAATAGTAGACCGCGGAATATTCTGAGCGCCAAATGGGAGATGTTTTCAGAACATAACTAACAAAATACACCACAAAGGTTTGCAAAAACCAGGCAGCGACCCAAGCGCCAGAAACCTTGCGCGGCTCGCGATGACCCTGCCCTTGGCGCCATTGATCCACCGACCACATCTCACCCCACGGGATGAAGACAGCGAGGAACATGACAACACGAAGAAGATCGTCTCCTCCGTTGTTGAGGTACCAGTTACGGTTATGAAGGGAAATATTGAGCAACGCCACCGCGAATGTAGCTAAGCGGGTGTGCCATCCCACCGCCATGGCCAATGCACTGGCCCCGTGGAGCAAGAGCATGAAAACAGCAAAACCTAAAGAACCACTCGCCATATGAAACGAGAAACTCCAAGCATAGGAAAATTGCCCTAAAAAAACATCACGAGGCATGACACCTAGATCAGTGTAGTGCCACTCAGCACTGGTGAGTCGCCAGAGCATGTCGATGAAGATGAAGACACCAAACCCCATCCGTGCAAAGGCCAAAGAACGGGTGTCCAAGGAGAACCAATCTCGCAGACGATGTAGGATTGTTGTAATGCTTCTATTCTAAATGAAACCATGACTTTTTCGAGGGATTATTCTAGCCTCGGGCGACTGATTTTGATCACTTTTTCGCGGGGCAAAATAGATGCTCTTGAAGGTTCACGAAGACATCACTTCTGACTATGAC
>JAKFUR010000034.1 GCA_021732585.1 Bacteriovoracaceae bacterium | reverse complement strand
GGCCTTGACACTGAATTATTTTGGCCAAGGGGCGCTGATCCTTTAAAATCCTCTCGCCGTAAAAAATCCGTTCTACCTCCTCGCACCTGCGTGGGCCTTGGTGCCACTGATCATCCTCGCCACGCTCTCTACAGTGATTGCTTCGCAGGCGTTGATCACCGGAGTTTTCTCGATGACGGCGCAGGCCGTGCAGTTGCAGTACATGCCGCGTGTGCGCATCTCGCACACTTCGAAAGATGAGTTCGGCCAGATCTACGTCGGTGCTTTGAACTTCATGTTGATGATCTCTTGCATCGTAGTGGTGTTGACCTTTAAGTCCTCGAGTAACTTAGCTGCGGCTTACGGGATCGCCGTCACGACCACCATGGTGATCACCACTTTCTTGTTCTACTTCGTGGCCGTGCACACCTGGAACTGGCGACCGTTGTGGGCCATGGCACTTTGTGCGTTCTTCCTCGTGATCGAAGGGGCGTTCTGGGGCGCAAACTTGTTGAAAATTGCCCAGGGGGGCTGGTTCCCACTGCTCGTCGGTGTGGTGATCTACACCATCATGACGACATGGAAGCAGGGCCGAAGAATTCTCGCTGAGCGAATGAAAGAGATCATCATCCCACAGAAAGACTTCTTGGCGACCATTGAAATCGATAAACCTCAGCGTGTCGCCGGTACGGCCGTTTATATGTCGGGACATCCGGACTACACGCCGGCCACTTTAATCCAGAGCTATCGTCACTATCACTGTTTGCACGAAAACATCGTTTTCCTGTTTGTGAAGACCCAGGCGACTCCCTACGTGAGCGCTTCTCAGCGCATCGGTTGTGAAAAAGTGGGCCCCAATATCTACCAAGTGATTATTCGTTATGGCTTTATGGACTTACCCCACATTCCAGAGGCGATGAAAGGTCTCCAGCTAGGAGACGTCGTGTTTGATTCAAATCAAACAACTTATTTTTTAGGTAGAGAAAACTTGATCGCGACAAGACGCAAAGGCATGATGATCTGGCGGGAAAAGCTTTTCGCCTTCATGTCACGAAACGCCCAACCGGCGACACGCTTCTTCCACTTACCTGCCGATCGTGTTGTGGAGATCGGCTCTGTGATCGAGTTGTAAATTATGGAAAAACGTTGGCCTCTTACATTTGCTGCATGGATCGTCGCTGTGGTGGCCACAGCGGGAAGCTTGTTTTTTAGTGAGGTCATGCTCCTGCCACCCTGTGTGTTGTGCTGGTATCAGCGAATCGCTATGTATCCTCTGGTGGTCATTCTCCTCGTGGGGCTCTTTCCTCTCGATCGCCGGGTGCTGAACTACGCTGCACCTCTGGCGCTTATCGGATGGGGAATCGCGGTCTATCACAATCTGCTTTATTACAAATTGATTCCTGAGCACATGAGCCCCTGCGCCCAAGGAATCTCCTGCACGTCGAAGCAGATCGAATGGCTGGGCTTCATCACGATTCCGTTTTTATCTTTAGCAGCGTTTAGTGTTTTACTGGCGCTGTTTTTCACTCTTTTCCGGATGCCAAAAAATGAATAAAAAGATTTTAGTTTTTTCGACAGTCTCCGTGGTGCTCGTTGGTTTCGCGCTGGCCACCTACGTTTTTCGCAATAAAGAGGTGAGTGCTGTTCAACAGAACGTGCACCTGCTGTTGCGCCAAGATGCTCCACGCCTCGGAAGTCCGCTTGCACCTGTAACGGTGGTCGAGTTTTTTGATCCTGAGTGTGAGACCTGCCGTCGTTTTCATCCCATGACGAAGATGCTGCTGCAGGAGTTTGACGGAAAAGTACAAATGGTTTTCCGTTATGCTCCTTTTCATCCGAACTCAAAGTTTGCCGTACAAATTCTTGAGGCCGCGCGCCAGCAGAATCGCTACTGGGAAGTATTGGATGTGTTGTATCAGTACCAACCACAGTGGGGTGACCACCATCATCCACAACCGGAGTTGATCTGGACTTACTTGCCACAAATCGGCGGACTCGATATCGCTCGCCTTAAAGTGGATATGAATGAACCTGGAATTCAAAAGATGATCGACAAAGACATCAGTGACGGTCGTCAATTGGGTGTCCAGCGCACGCCCCAATTCTTCGTGAACGGCGAGCCTTTGCTAGACTTCGGTTATGAACAGCTTCGTCAGCTGGTTCTTAAGCACATTCCGAGCACTTAAGCCTGACCTTGCGGCTTGGATTTCTATGCCCATATTATCGGCATGGAAATCCAAACGCGTTTGGTGTCGAACATCTTTACCCGCAAATTCTTGAGCTCTACTTGGCCTATGACACTCGTATGGGTCATCGTGGTTTATGGTGCGAGCTTTCTATTTCTAGAGAAAGATATCTCGCTGGAAGCTTCAGGTGTATTGGTCTTTCAGCAGCATGAGTGGTGGCGCGCGTGGACTTCGTTACTCGTGCACAGTGACCTGGCCCATCTGCTCTCAAACACACCCTGGCTGGTGGTTTTTATGTTTTTACTCAACGGCGTCTTTGGCGCTGTGCCGGTGCTGCTGGCCTTTGTGGTCATGGGGCTTGGGAATTTAATTGTATTGGCCACCATGCCTGCGCAGGTGAGTCTTGTCGGCGCTTCGGGTGTGGTTCACTTCGTAGGTGCGATGTGGGTGACACTCCATGTGCTCGTGGATCATCGCGAAGGCTGGAAGCCACGCTTTGGCAGTGCGCTTTTCTTGATGCTGATGCTTTTTATTCCTGGCGATTATCGCCCTAACATAAGTTACATGGGGCACGCCGTAGGCTTCATCCTCGGTGTAGGTACTGGGATCGTTTACTATCTATTTCAACGTGCGCGTTTTAAGGCCCTGGAGGTTTATGAGACGCGGATCATTGAGCCCGTGGATTTTGACTGGAGTGGAGAAGAATGCGAACCTTAAGGGATGAAATACCTTAAAAGTCTCTACGTCCAAGTCTTGCTTGGCATTACCCTCGGTGTGGTTTTTGGTCTCATCGAACCCTCGTGGGCCGCGGAAATGAAAGTGCTAGGTGATGTCTTCATCTCCCTTCTCAAAATGCTCATTGGTCCGATTATTTTCTGCACCGTTGTGATGGGCATCGCGAATTCCGGCGACATGAAAAAAGTCGGCCGCGTAGGTGGTAAGGCACTCATCTATTTTGAAACCGTTTCGAACGTGGCCCTCGCTTTGGGGGTGCTCATGGCGAATGTGTTCAAGCCGGGCAAGGGATTCAACGTCGATCCGGCCACGCTGGATGCCAGTGCCATCAGTCAGTACACCGAGAAAGCCAAAGATACGAGCACGCTCGATTTCATTCTCAACATCATTCCTAAAACTTTTACGGATGCATTCACGGCCTCAGGAAATCTGTTGCAGGTTCTGTTCTTAGCGGTGTTGGTGGGCTACGCGCTCAACCACATCGGTGAGAAAGGAAAACCAGTCCAGGCCTTCCTCACATCAGCTTCTCAGGTGTTCTTCCGCATCGTTCACCTCTTGATGCAATTTGCTCCCATCGGTGCCTTCGGGGCGATGGCTTTCACCATTGGGAAATACGGCGTCAGTTCTTTTGGGCCACTGTTATCGCTGATGGGTGTGTTCTATCTCACCTGTCTTATTTTTATCTTTGGTATTTTAGGCCCCATCGCTAAGTTCACCGGTTTTAGTATCTGGCGTTTCTTGCGCTACATCCGTGAAGAACTTCTTACGGTGCTGGGGACCTCTTCGTCTGAATCTGTGCTCGTGCCGCTCATGGAAAAGCTGGAAAAACTCGGCTGCTCTAAATCCGTGGTGGGTCTGGTTGTTCCGACGGGCTATTCATTCAACTTAGATGGCACCAATATTTATCTCACGCTCGCTGCCATTTTTGTGGCGCAGGCCTTGGGTATTGATCTCACATGGGGCCAGCAGTTCAGTATCTTTGCCGTGGCTACTCTCACATCTCAAGGCGCATCCGGTGTGACGGGGGCGGGCTTTATCACCTTGGCCGCGACTCTCGCTGTCGTACCGCACGTTCCGGTCGCAGGGCTGGCTTTAATTTTGGGAATCGATCGCTTCATGTCGGAAGCACGAGCGCTCACCAACACCATTGGAAATGGTGTGGCGGCGATCGTGATTTCACGTTGGGAAAAAGAGCTGAATATGGAGACGCTCAAAAGGGAATTAGCGTCGAACAGTACCGAGTTAACTGAAGCTGATGTCGGCTAACCGCAGACCAAGCGACCGCCGATCATCGTGCAACGACTGCGTGGGGCGGTCTGTGCAGGGCCCGAATCAGGTGAGCACTGACGCCAGCTCACAAAACGACGACCGTCACGACTTCTGTTACATGACCATGAGTGCGGGCCTGAAACAAGGCCGCAGCTCATGTCACCGAAGGTACGGATAAACATATCTTCAGAATCTTCCATCGCCTCATCGCAAGTGCGGCCGTAGCCACGAGCGTAATAGGTGCCGGACTTGATCAACCAGATGTAGCCCTTGAGGCAAGTCTCTTGACCGCGGCAGGTGTTCGGATCCACCGGGTAGTCACTCAGGCGGTATTGTTGCGCCAAAGCGGTTAGAGAAGTAAGGAGCATAAGAGCAGCAAGTAGTGTTTTCATGAGTCCATGGTAAACGGTTTGGCCAGGCTTGCGAGACGCTTTGAAAATTTTACAGTATACTCAATTCATCTTATGCATGTTCGAAATCGCCACAAGAAGCGCTATGATTTCAAGACGCTAGTTCAGGCCCTTCCAGGGCTGGCGGCGTTTGTGATTCCCCATCCGGTGGAAGGCGAGACCATCGATTTCTCAAACCCGACTGCTGTAAAGGCCCTCAATCATGCCATTTTGAGGCAGTTTTACGGCATCCAAAATTGGGATATCCCGGCGACTTATCTTTGTCCTCCTATCCCGGGACGGGCCGATTACCTTCACTACATGGCCGACATCATCACCGAACGTGGTAATGCCGTGCGTGTACTGGACGTGGGCGTGGGGGCCAACTGTATCTATCC
>JAKFUR010000092.1 GCA_021732585.1 Bacteriovoracaceae bacterium | reverse complement strand
CAATAAAGGGGATATTGAAGTCGCCCTCGATAGCAAGAACGCACCAATCACCGTCGAAAATTTCTTGGGTTATGTGGATGCGGGCTTTTTCACGCAGACACTTTTCCACCGCACCATTAAGAATTTTGTCATTCAAGGTGGCGGACTTAACTTGGACATGACAGAAAAACCGACCGGTGCGCCCATTCGCAATGAAGCTACCAACGGCTTGAGCAATCTTCGTGGCACCATCGCCATGGCCCGCACCAATGTGATTGATAGCGCCACATCACAGTTCTACATCAATACCGTCGACAACGCTCGACTGGATCACCAGCCGGGAAATCCAGCTCGATATGGCTATGCGGTGTTTGGAAAAGTGACCCGTGGTCTCGATGTCGTCGATGTGATTCAAAGTGTTCCTACTCACACCATCGGCGAATACGCAGATACGCCGATCGAACAAGTGGTGATCTTCTCGATCAAACGCCTTTAGGTGACGGCACGCTCTCTAACAACCACTTGAGCCCTTTGAGGCTCTCGTCGGTGTTATCGATGATCTTCTGCTGCTGATTGAAGCACACATTAACGATGAAACTGATGATGTACATGGGAAAGGACATCTGATCTTCTATGCCCATGGTCACTTTCGTGCGGCCATCGGCCAGATCTTCAGTCAAAAGATAAGAATCAAAGTCTGCCTCAAAGGGCTTCTTAAAACGAATGACCGTGCCTAGTTTTTGGTTTTCGATCACTTCCGTGATCTCTTGTTCCGCCGTTCCGACGTCTTTGTTCTCACTGTCCCAAGCTGAGACAAAACCAATGGCACCATCAGTACCGCGATAGTCTTGTTGAAGTTGCGGGTCGAGTTTCTTCCAGGCATTCCACTTATCGTGATTCTGCAAATACTTCAAATGAGCAAACACCATATCCACCGGGCGATTGATGACGATCTCCCGTTGCAGTTTAAACTCTCGTGGAGCGATCACGGCAATAACACCTAGGACGATCGCCAGAACCGCAACGAAGCCTGTGACAACTTTCATGACTGATCTCCTCTCCACCAACTTAAAGAATAATTCATCTCGACACGCTTAAATCCCACCGACTCGTAGATCCTGGCCGCGTGATAACTGTCGTCGGCTTCCATGACCAACTGTCGCACACCGAACTCTTGCTGGGCCAGCAACCCTGTCTTGTAAACGAGTGTGCCACAGAGACCCTGTCGACGAAAGTCCGGATGTGTTCCCACGCTTTGATAACGCGCCAAGGGGCCATCGTGGAAAATGCCAAGGTCAGCGACCATTCGACCACCGAGGTAGCCTCCAAACCAATGTCCTCGACCTGCCTCTGTCATCTTGCGGTACTGTCGCATTTGGCTTTCTTTGAAGGGGCGATAGCCCGCTTTAAACTTCGGATCACCACAGGCAATTTGTAATTCAGTGACCTCGTTCCAATCAGCATCAGTGGTCATCTTACGAATGACCATTTCACCATTAAGATGCTGTGGAGGCAGCAACGTATCCGTACTCAGAACGACGCCGGACTCAAACTCAAAACCCTCTGCGCTGAATTCTTCCGTGATCCCTTTTCCATGAACACCATCCCAAGCAAAGGCATAGTGATGAGGTTGCGGGTAATAAGGAAATTCCTGATCAAAAAGTTTTCTCCAGGCAATGAGATCACCTGCAGCTGGCGCACGATCAAAGATCATGAAGTTGCCCCAGTGGAAGGCCGGGTTTGATGGAGTCTGGATGAGTGTATAGTCACCTCGATCAGTCACAACGCCCGAAAAGCGTGAGAACATCAGGGTTGTTAGGTGTCCAAGTGACTCTATTTTCATAAGTTTACTAGGGACCGAAGTTCGCCTTACACCAACCCCAAGCGGGAATGCCGGCCAGTTTCGTTTCATTCAGCGAATCAATGACGAAAAAACCTGGAGCGTCGGTAATGGCGTACTCCATCCCTAAGATGTCGTCGTTATCAGCGATGGCGCCGCCACCCACAAGTGTTGCCAGCGCTCTGTTTTCTTCTGACGTTTTACCGCGACCCACGATCACTTGAATTCCATACTCAGGATGTTTGGCGGCTTTCAATAAGTACTTCTGAATCTCTGGCACGAGATCTGTTGAAGCCTTAGAAAGTGGTTTAAGGTAAACCACCCCACAAAGTTTTTTGCCTTTGCATTGCACTTCTTTGAAAAAATCGGTCGGTGTGGACTCCCACTGTATGAGCTCGGCGAGCTTATCCCGGGAAAGGAAAAGGCCTACTAAAATGATAATAATTGCCAGTGGCGTCGACTTCATAGCTTAAGTCTAGAGGGTGTCACCCTTTAACTCAATCCCATTCGATAGCACTTGTGAGTTTCAATGGTTTTAAAGCCAGCCCGGAGATACAAATTCAGCGCGCTCAGATTGGTCACTGCGACTGTGAGATGACAACATTCATGGCCCAATCGAGCGACTTCGGCCAAGCCATGCCCTAAGAGCGCCTCTCCAATGCCTCGTCGACGCGCCTCTGGCAGGACTCCGATTGTGCGGATTTCATTCTCATCTAAAGTCGTAAACCCCAAAATCTGAGACCCCTCTCGCCAGACATAGAACCTCGTCGTTGGCGATTCTAGGAAACCTTTTTTCCACAAATCAGCTTCCGGGATACAGGTATCTGGATTTTGTGCAAACGAGCGGCAAAGCACATCATATATTTGGTCTTTATCGCTGAGCAGGGCCAATTCGATTTTGCTGCCTTCTCTAGCGACCACTCCATTGAGGTCGGCACGCCCCATGACATAGGTGTCATAGTAATGAACAAGCCCAGGAGGCACGAGATCATCAGTTAAACCCACTTGAAATCCTGAGCGATGCTTAGGGACGTTGGTTTTTGCCCAATCAATCAAATACGAAATGACTGCCGTTTTGTCCGCATCAGCACGAAGACCTAAAATTTCTAAGCAGGCATCATTGGCGGGATTGTTCACTTGATCCAGCAATACAGCACAGACCAAGCGACCCTTTTCATCGTGCAGATCACAGATAAGGTCGGGCGTTGAAATGAAATCAGTCAAAAAACGCCGAAGCAAGCTCACAGGATGCTGTGGCTTCCAAGGATGTTGCAAAGAAAACATAAGTAGATCATCGACAAACATAAAGTCAGGCTAGCTCAATCGCGGAAATGTGTAAATTATGTGAAGAATAGTGAAATAAAATTTTGTGGAGTGTCTTACACCTAATCTAATACTCAACTTTAAGCCATCACCTCTTCTTAGGTGTTTAATCTAGTTAGATCTTAACCCGAGGAGGAAATAATGAAACAAGTACTATTTTTTTTGTTATGCGTGTTTTCTCTTGAATCGGGAGCCACCTATATCACGACAGGTGTGACAGGACTCGATGTCTCGCCGGACCACACAGAGGATGTCATCGTGATGACCACATCTGGCGATGTTCTTTGGGTACCGACGCGAGACACAGCACTCATTACAAAACTCAAGAAGGCCATAAAGACTCGGCAACTCATAGAACTCGAGGTCAATCAAAAAAGCTTAATCCTCCGAGGGAAGCTACTAGATAAGAAATATAATCCCGCACACCCAGCAGATTTCTCTCAGGAATCCAACTTTCAGGCTTATAAAAGGAACGAAGTATAATCGGGCCACACTTAGTGCGGCCCGCCGGGAAGCTTTTCTTTAAGCAATGAATTCAGCAAGGGAGACCTCTTGCTGGATTTTCTTTTCTAAATACTTCAACACCACACTTTGTCGCTCCTGCTCATTCTTGCCTACGATGACAAGGGCATGAACCATTTCATCATAAGACCGCTTCAACTTTTCTTTCAATAGCCGTTCACTCAAGTCGCTTTCCACTCTTAATCCCCTCTGCCTCAATAAGCGCAAGACTTCCTGCCCATAGCTGGCGGCTTCCTCTGAAACACTGATAACCTTAAACTGGACGGGATGCATCCATAGCGGCAGGTGCTTTCCATAGTTCTCTAGCAAAATTCCCACAAATCTTTCCAATGAACCAAAAATCGCTCGATGAAGCATAAAAGGGACACGTCGTTGTCCCTTCTCATCAAAATAATGAACATCAAAACGCACAGGCAAGTTGAAATCCAACTGGATGGATGAGCATTGCCAGGATCGTCCATGGACATCTTTGATGTGAACATCTAATGAGGGCCCATAGAACTTGGCTTCTCCGGGACGCTTCAGAACGGCCAGACCGGACTCTACCAGCGCTTGCTCAAGCTTACTTTCCGCAAAGTCCCAGTCCTCATTGCGGCCGAGGTACTTCTTCTCGCCGTCTCCGCGCAGCGAGAGCTCGAAGTGGTAGTCCTTCAATCCACACTTCTGCATGATCAGATGAATGAGCCCGATGATGCTCTTAATCTCATGGAGCAGATCCTCTTCAGCGCAAAAAATGTGAGCGTCATCTTGTACAAACGAGCGCACCCTCATGAGTCCATGCAACGAACCTGAATTTTCATTGCGATGGACATGACCTAACTCACAGAGCCTGAGTGGCAACTCCGCATGGGAACGCTTCTTCTGGTTAAAAACTAAGATGGCGCCCGGACAACTCATGGGCTTAATAGCGTAGTCGCGCTTGTCGACCGACGAGAAGAACATGTTCTCCTCGAAATAGTCGCAGTGGCCTGATTTCTTCCAAAGCTCTTTGTCCATAAGCTGCGGACTTTGAATCTCTCTATAACCATGCTGGCCATGAAGTTCGCGCCAGAAATCAATCAGCGCATTCTTGATGCGCAAACCGCCTTCGTGCCAAACTGGAAAACCTGGTGCTTCTTCAAAAAAGGAAAACAAATCGTACTTCGCCCCGAGAACTCGGTGATCGAATTCGTGTAACATAAAAAACCTCATCGTTGAGATGTGTATATTTAAAAACTATGTTGTGTGGCTGACCCAAGAAGGGTCAAAAATATGAAGACCCCTACGGGGTGGTGATGGTGAGCCTGATGATGTTGGGAAAGAACATCCGTATCATGGCGACAG
>JAKFUR010000156.1 GCA_021732585.1 Bacteriovoracaceae bacterium | reverse complement strand
GAACATCTTCCGTGGGAATCGACTTAGCGACCCATTTCTTAGGCAAACTTTTAAGCGAAGACAAACGGGTGGCCTGAGGTGCGCTTGAACACCCAACAAGAACTGAAAATATGAGAGTGACAAAAAATCCCTCTTTCCTCATAGTCAGCTTATCGGTGGAAAAAGCTCGGAATTGACCGAGCGATACGCTCAGGAGCCCACGTGAGTCGCCCGGAAGAACAGGTCGGAGAAGCCTTTAATTTACGTACCTATCTCAAGGCCCGGGAGGCGAGCATCGCCATCGTCAATGAACTGGCCCACAGCCTCGCCCCCGGCATGGATGAAGTAGAGGCCCACCAACTTTGCAAAGACATCCTCGCCCGTCATGGTGTCAGCAAAATCTGGCATCCCAGTAAAATCCGCTTCGGAAAAAACACTCTGTGCACCTTCCGTGAAGAATCCACACCGGGCATTCGTCTCGGCATGGGTGAATTGTATTACGTGGATCTCGGCCCCGTAGTTGATGGCCATGAAGGTGACTATGGCGAAACTTATCGTTGCGGTGGTGGCTCTGATCCCTTGATCAGTGCGAGCCGGGACATTTTCAAACTCACCGAGAAGGCCTGGCGCGAGAAAGGTCTCACTGGCGAAGAGCTTTACAATGTCGCCGATGCAGCTGCGCGCGAGCGGGGCTATAAATTAGATCGGCGTTCCGCCGGCCATCGCTGCGGAGATTTTCCTCACGCGGTTTTCCACAAAGGTGGCCTAAGCCATTTCAACACCCAACCCGTGCCGGGACTTTGGATTCTTGAAATTCATTTGGTGGATGAGGCGCGCGAGCGAGCCGCATTTTTTGAAGATGTGTTGGGCCTCCAGGAACTAGAGGCCCAGACAATTTAGAGTCGGCGCATTCTCACGACGTAGTCGAACGACTCGTTGTGGGGACACGCCTCGTCGTCACCCCAGCCGCAGATCAGTGTGATGTTCGTCTTAATCACCGGCACGTACTTCGCGCCTTCTTTCTTCGGGTAAACGAGGCCCGAAACCGTATCCACATCAGCGCAGCCATTGCTGTCGCAGTCGTCGCTGAATGAGGCCTTGAAGACGAGGACCCCCGAAGCTGTTTTCATGAGCGGCATTTTACGGTCACCGAGCTCGATCATGGGCTTGCCGGCTTCGAGATAGACGCGGGCCGATTCGCAAACCATCACACCGTCTTTACAACCGTAGTCTTCGATGGCGCCATACTCGCCCACGGCGAGATTTGGTTTTTGTGCGTAGTTGGGTGCTGAGGCGAGAGCGGCAAGGCTGAAAAGCATCGTCGCCATCATCGTAAAAAATTTCATGTAAGCTCCTTGGGGTTTCGATTTTGGCATGTTTTAGATGCCTCCCGAAGAGCGGTCAAGTGAGCTTTCGTGAGAACGAAGTGAATGAATTTTTTACAGACAAAAAGGGTGAAGGACCTGAAAGATCACTCTTCCAAGTCCTTCGGGGGGACGATACTAAATTTTTTAGGCTTCTTACTCTTGGCGCGATCTAACGGTAACTGACCTCTTTTGGTAGAGGTACGGAACCAACAGGTTCACCAGAAGCAGTGCTGAGAGAATGAAAAAAAGTGTTGTTTCTTGAGCGATCATGGGACATCTCCTTACATCCGTTAAGCATCCTGCCAGTGATTAAATGGGTGGTTCATCCGTGAACCGAGAAGCGTATTTCCTTTTCCGCCTCCACTCTACTTCCTTGAGCCTTTAACTTATTGAGTACGTCTGAATCATCCTGATTCGTCTCGAGGTCTCTCATCCTAAGAGGCCCTCTCGTTCTCAGGATTAGGTAAAGCAGGAACCGTGCCAACTCTCCTCACCCGCTTAAGTGCCTGAGGTTTCATTAATACGCCCCGATACTGGTCCCAAAAAGGTGGTGCCTTATTGGTCCGTAGCTGGGGCCACTGGGTGGGCGCGCACCGCTAACTCCGAGTCATTCAGTCTATATAGAGTTGGCCTCAAAAATGCTTACACCCACTTGTCACAACGGCCTAGCCTATGTGACCCTTTTAATAAGCACAAACGAAGGATATCGATTGTGCGCCAACCACCAGGAGGGTGAACCATGGGCAAACCGCACTACTACCTTATGAAGAATAAGAAAATTCTCCGTCTCGAAAATAACGAGCGCTGGGAAGATCTCTCGTGGCTAATGCGCTCTCAGATTCTCGATACAAATTCAAAAACCATGAATCAAGAAGAAGCCAACTGGCGCGTGGCGATTTTCCGCGATGAGATTCTTGAAGTCGGCGAGTACGTTGAGTACCTCCACTCGCCACAGGCGATTGTTGATGCAGAAATGTGGGCGGAAGCGGTTTAGTTAGAAAATAAATTCTTAAATCTAAAAAGGGTCCTTTCGGGGACCCTTTTTATTTTGCTAAGATGAAGAACCCCCAGGAGTTTTTATGAGTAGCATGGACAACCCCATTCAATTCGCCGTGGTCCGCGAAGACCCGTTGATCGAAAAAGAATTAGTCGAAGCACATAAACCCAAGCACGCTTTACTCGTAGGTGGCGGTGGCTGCACGGCCTATACGCTGGCGACACTTTTTCCGGAACTCAAACTCACTTTGGTTGATCCCAATCCGGCTCAATTGCAATTGATTGAACGTAAAGCGCAAGCTCTCCAGCGCCTAGGCATGGACCCGAGTATCGTGAACATCGGCAGCGAAACGTCGCAAGGACTCAACGCCTGTGGAAATTTTGAAACGCTCTTTCGCTGCATGCGCGATCTCTGGCGCGCGCTGATTTTGCGCGGTGAAGAACTCGAGCACATGTTTGATTCTGAAAAACGTTTACTGGCGGCAACCGAAACGCTTACCGGCCATCGTTATTGGCCGGTGTCTTTTGATCTTTTCTTTAGTGATGAGATGCTTACTACGATGTTTGGTCCCGCGGCCGTGCAGCATGCACCCAAAGGCTCTTACCCTAACTACTTCCGCGGCATGATAGAAAAAGGGCTGAAAAGTCCCGGTGCTTTAGAGAATCCGTTCCTCCACCACGCCATGCTCGGACATTATCTCGAAACGAAACGCGATGCCTGGCCTCTGTACTTGCAGCGTCCGCCACGGGATTTTCAAGCTGAGATGATCAATTGTGCAATGGAAGATGTGCCGAGCTTCGCCAGCTACGACTTCGTGAACCTTTCTAATATCCTTGATTGGTCTTCACAGGATGTGGTCAAAAAACTCGCGGCACGCCTGGATGCCGAACTTCCTACGGGCGCCGTGGTGATGTGGCGCCAATTGAATAACGACACGGCCTTTGAGAAACATTTCAAAGTCGTGAAGTTTGATCAGGCCCGTGGGCGTGAGCTCCTAGAGAAGGACCGCAGTCTTTTCTCCACGGGTCTTAAACTCGGTATCAAAGCCTAGACACACACTTATTGGGCAATCCTATGGGTTTTAGGGAGGCTGAAGCCACCCCTAACCCTTCGTTTTTGGATGGCTAAATTTTCTCCTCTAGAATGCCGTCATGCCACGTCTCAAGAAAGCAGAACTGAGTCCCCAGGAAATCGAAGAGTTTCTCCCCACGGTGAGATACTGGGCGCGCCACTATGCCCATCGCGCCCATCAGATTTTAGACTTCGAAGATCTCTTCATTGTGGGCATGATGGGACTGATGGACGCCGCTCGTCGCTACAATCCGCAGCGGGATGTACTCTTTAAAACCTACGCAGAATTTCGCATCCGCGGTGAGATCATCGATGAGTTGCGCCGCCAAGATTGGCTCAGTCGCTCGGAACGCAGAAAACAAAAAATCTATCGTAAGGCCCACCACACGCTCGAGCAAAATCTCGGCCGTGATCCTACTCTCCAAGAAGTGGCAAAGGTGTTGCCGTTTAAGAGCATCGATCTCGATCGCATCCGCCAGTATGAGAATCATGAAACACTCCGCGCCTACAACGAAGGTGACCTGCTGGATTTAAGTGACGGTGTGGCGCTGAAAGTTGAGCAGCGTGATGAAGTGTATGAGCTCATGCAGGCGTTGCCACCCCTTCATCGCACCGTAGTTGAGCGCCGCTACTTTCAAGATGCGCCTTTATCCGTGATCGCTCAGGAGATCGGACTATCCGAGGGGCGGGTCTCCCAACTTCACGGCGAAGCCATGGAAATGCTTAGACTTGAGGCCGAAGAGAGCAAGGTCGCCTAAAAAACTCAAGCTTTCGTCATGGGCATCCGATGAGGGTTTCATGAAAACTTCAAAAACTATTCTTCTCGTAACTCTCCTTACTCTTATCAGCACCACCACCAGTGCCGCTGAATCCCGCCGCGAGCTGCTGTGTGATTTAGAAGAGAAGCTTTCGATAAAAGAAAGCCGCGTGTACCGCGAGAGTCTTCGCTGGGGCACCACCATCGACAACTACGCCAACATCAAAGACCGTGTGGACGCACTTCAAGTCCAGGCCCGAGTGCTTGTTAAAAACAACTGTTTGCTGGGTAACCCAAGTAGCGCAGTCAGTGCCCAACTCACAACTCTGTGGACCGAAGGCTGTGCGCCCATTGTGAATCCAACGCTCAATCCTTTGTGCATGCGCTTTAAGGACATCAACGACGGGTCGAACACTGCCCGACTCACCAGTGAGATTCCGGCCCTCAGCACACTTCTCAACGGCCAAGACAGCGCAGATTGCACGGCCGGTGTATCCGATGGCACGATCATACCCAATAAATCAGACGCAGATGAACTATCGGAATTGATCCAGATCAACGCAGCTGGCCGTTAGTTTTTTTTCGAGCACTGTAACTTTTCACATCCCTTCTACGTAGGTCTTTCCAAAGGAAGACCTATGCCCATTTTCATTCTCGCCCTGATCTTTACCCTCTCACAGTCGAACGCCTTCGCTGCTTGTGAAGCGCGCGTGCAAACCCTCGGCGGAGTGCCGGCGAAATCCTATGCACCACTCATTCCTGCCGGAAAAAAAGCCTCGGCGGTTCTGATTCTTCCCACCATTCTCGGCGAGAGCCGTGTGGAGCGCGGATTCGCCACGACACTCTGTCGCGCCGGTTTTAGAGCGCTGATCGTCGATG
>JAKFUR010000161.1 GCA_021732585.1 Bacteriovoracaceae bacterium | reverse complement strand
TCGCGGGGCACGCTGGCGCGCTCGTGCTGGCCTGTCTAAAGGTATTGTCATGGCCTTGCTCGGTGTGGGTGTTCTAGCTCAGACGCTTTATCGACTCTCAATGGGGGCACTTCCGATGGCAGAAACAATGGGGGCCGTTGGACTTCTTGCTCTTACCGCAAACTCGGTCTGCCTCCTCTTGCTCTACAAGCACCGCAGTGATGACATCAACATGAAGTCGACTTGGATTTGTTCGCGCAATGATATTATTTCAAACGTTAGTGTGATTGGGGCTTCTTTCATTGTCACAACGACAGGCTCAGGGATTCCTGATTGGATTGTGGGCTTTATTATTGCTGGATTGTTTCTGAAGTCGTCTGTTTCAGTTATCAGAGAAGCGAGAGCTGAGCTTGCTGCATATTAGAGCCGATGCGTCCCTAGTTCACCAGCAATAGATGTCTCGCCGACTTGCACACTGATGGTTCCATCATCAAATAAAATCGCCCAGCGATTATCGCGTTTGAGTTGTTCGCCCAATTCAGTGAGGAACGCTGGGGCCAGGGAAAAGACCTCAATCTCGCCTGCACGATGAACTTTTTCATTACGAATCTCAGTCATGAGGCTTTCAGGGTTTTTGTAGGTGTAAACTTTTACATTTCGCGCCGTCTTCGTTGCTTTGTGAAGCTTACGCGCGCTCGGACTACCAATCTCAATCAGCAACTCAAAACCACCATTGGGTGAATCGATATTGATGGCTGCCGAATCGGGATCATGCAGACCCGTCGGTGCAAATGCCAATCCCTCTTGCATATTAAGAGCAAAGGCCAGCACGCGCGTGAGCATGTAAGGCAAAGCCTCTGAGGGGTGCTGAGCCACACGAAAATCCAACGTCTCGTAGATCCCACGAGGAATGTCTGAGAGTTCAATTTGAAAACGATAAAGCGTGACGGTAAGGGCCATCAGTTGCCAAGTCTAGTGGCGTACATTATTCGCCTAAGGTGTAGAGATGCTCATAGCAAGAATTCACGCTCTCAAAACTCTCCGCCGAAACCACATTTGTCTCACCATCGATAAAATGAAACTTCTCATCACTCGCTAAACGACGGCAAATCTTCTTCCCGTAGGTATTACTGATGCGACTGTTGCAGTCATAGTTATTATCAAACGAAGTGCCCTCAACGAGCTTGCGATGCTTCTTGTTGTAAATATTCCACTTTTCTCCGTCACGATAGCACACAAAATGATCGTTACTGTTCGCCACGATGTAATTGCAGTTTTCCAGCTTGTCGTACGTGCCACCTCCGATCGGAAGCAACTCACGTGCATGCTGGATGTGGTAGCGTTCACCCGACTTTTTGCAAACCAAGTTTTTGTAAGTCAGCTCACCGGGGTAATGCATGTACGGATTCCAGATCGTATCGTCTTCAAGAAGTTTCTTCAAATCTGTTGGGTGATACACCAAACGATCCCAGCTCCAGTACTTCATGGTTTTAGGAATATGAGGCTTGTAAGTATCTTGCATGGACGAAAATCCATTGCAGGCCGTCAGAATAAACTGATAAACCGAAGGCGAGGTATTCTTGAAGATATCCTGCGGTACTTTGATTTGGTTAAAATCATAGAAGCCCGTAGTATTGCCATGAGAGGTCCACGTAATAATCGTCGGATTTGTATTCGCTAAAGCGCTGCGAAGATCTTCGACCGAAGCAACCAGATTAATGATCACACGAAACTTCAACCATGAAAGTCGTTTCGCTGTGGCATACACATCATCAAAATCGCCGCGACGGATCGTCTCATCGTCGCCTGAAAATTTCGTGCCGACGAGCAGGAAAAAATCCCCTGCGATTGATGTACTGTCAGTCATCGAGAAGCGTTTAAAAGTGCTGTAGCTCGGATCAAAAACGATCTTCCCATAGCCACGGGCCTGTGCCTGAAGAATGAAATCGCGGAAGTTATGTTCGTTGAGTTCATCCTTAAGAACTTTTGCGTCCACCAGAAGATCCGTGTGCTCATCTTGGTCCAAAGAGATACGCGTAGACTCTGCGAGGATCGAGCTCGGTGAACGTTGCGTGGGACTAAAAGAACAAGCTCCGAGGATCGCTAAGCTTAATACGAGGAGCGCTTTCATTTACAGTCGTCTCGACTAAAGAGTATGAAGCGGACATCGGTTTTACCAAAATGATCTTGTATGCAGGTCGGCTCTAGCGGGGCTTCACAGATCACAGATTTAAAGCTGAACGATTTTGAAGCTTGAACTTTCTTAAACGAACCATCTTTCATCAATTGAAAAATCGTCACGGCACCGCGATTGCGGCGATCATGCATTGGATTGAGAGTGTAATTACCACGATCGTGCTTATAGCCTAGAGCTTTGCACACCCACTCTGCCTTATCATCAATGACTGAGCTCTCCGGAACATCGAGAGGCTCATTCGCACCTGGGACAGATGCGAATACGATGGGCTTGCCCGTATAGGATTCAATCTCGATCGTTTGCGAAGAAGCCACTTTCCTATTTTTTTCTTTGGCCAAAGCCGCCGTAGTCATAAAACAAAGAAGCAGAAGAGTCATGGTCGTTTTCATAGAATACCTTTTATGGAGCAGCCGTCGCGAGACCGATGAAGTCGCGGACGTATTCTTTTTCTTGTGATGTTAATGATCTTGGGCCCATCGGCATGTGGCCGCGCGCTCCTTCCGGCTTATTGATTCGATTGATGATCGATGCTCCGAGCCCGCCATTTGGGAAACGAGCCGAGGACTGGATTTCCGCACGAAGGGCATCTAGATCACCGAACGGAATCGGCGGAGCACCGCCAGCACCCGTCATGTGACACCCGTTACAGTTCATCAAGAAGATCGGACGGACGTTTTTATCAACTTGCGTTGCTGCTATAGTAACAGCTTCAGCCGAGAAGCCTTCGAGAGTGACTGGTAAAGCTGCTTGTTCACAGCTCGATAGATAGGATTGTCTAAGTTCAGCTTGCGGTGACCCGAGGAAAGCCGCACGGGAACGATTTTCTAATTCAGAACATTCCAGGCCCTCGGTATTAGCAAATGCTCCATCATTTAGACTGAGCAAATCTGCAAAACTGTAGGTTCCAGAGTCAATACTCATGGACCAGTTGGCGACCTGCACGCCCAACGGCTCGAGCAAGTACCTCATCGCTGCAATCGGCTCCGCATTACTTTCTAATTCACGGTTTTCAAGCTCCCCCCGTCGTCCGACTTCTGTCTCAACTAAAGCCAGAATTTCGGCTTCCGCCATTCCCGGGTTTTCTTGAGCAAAGAGTCGCTGGAAGGTCTGGCGCTGGCGGCTCTCTTTATCTGCCGCCACACTCATCTGCAAGTTCCCGGTTCGCTTCTCGAGCTCTTGCATGTTACTAATGCCAACACGATCAAAATACTGATTCGTGTATCTGAGCATCTCCGCAGGGATCGCCTTGCGCATATTGCAGCCATTCGCCGCAGCTTGAATGGCGTATCTAATGTTTTCATAAAACGGCAGGCGTCGTAAGTTCTGTCCGATTCGACAGAGATTTAGCGCGGTTGACTGATCGAAGAGCGTGACACCAGGTCCATCAAAGTTGTCATAGTTAGGAATGGCGTACTGGCCATCTTCGCGCAGTGTTCTCTCGAGGTCTTCCGATGAAATCCTTGGAGTCAACGCTTCTAAGCGAGGATTTCTCTCTTCGCCGGCCACTGGAGTTCCTTCCATTTTTTTCAGGAGTGCCAGGTAGCGACGGGATTCTTCTGACTCGTTAAATAGCGTGTCTCGGTTGAAAGGAAGCTGGCCTTGCCAGAAGTTGTACGTGTCCCAGTTCGGGCGTGCACCAGATGAATCGAGCACGCGGTCACCGAGAGCACCAGTGATGTACCGTTTTTCTCCGTTAGTATCGACCGTGTCGCCAGTGCCCACAGCACTGCCGTGGCAATTTAAACATGAGGATGGGTTTTGTCTTACGATCGGACGACGTTGAGCTTCGGTCAAAGTCGCAGGGTTTTTAAAGCGGTCTTCTGCAGGGAAATCCACCTCGTAGAAGTCGTAGCGAGCTTCTGGTCCGTTCCACACAATGAACTCTAGCTTCTCTGACCCGCGCAATCCGTCTTCACGCCCGTGGCCGGTGAAACTCGCGATCACCCCTGAATTTTCCGACTTCATGAGAATACGCGGATCTTCATAGGTTGATTCTTGAAAGCTGCGGCTCTCCGTCATAACGGCAAAGTTGCTACGCATGCCTTCGGGAAGCAAGCGCACAAAATCCGCCACGTTTGTTGGAACTGTTACGCTCGGGTTACGAATATTTTGGAATAAGCCTACGACGGCTTCACGATCTGCTCTATCAGGATCAGGGCAAGTGTTGGGATCCGATGAAAAATCGTCTTCAAAATCAAAGTCCTCATCGTCGAAGCCTTCATCATCGAATTCCAGCTCTTCATCTGCGCCGTCGTTCTCCGCTTCTACACTTTGTGCGCGGGGACCCGTTGCTATTAGTGACGAGCCCACTATAATAAATGCCAAGAACCAAACTCTAATCATGAGCTCCCCAATGAAACAATTTGCTTTCTTTTACTTTATCCTAGCTCTCACTTTTAAGGTGCAAGCCTCTGATATTATCGACAAAAATTATCTTAAACTTGAGCAACCTAATAAAGAACATTACGGAACCTATCTGGCTTTTGTAGCTGCCTCAAAACAGGGGAATACCAAAGCATTACAGTCGCTCTTTGCTTATTACAAAAAGCCCCTCGACCCTTACTATCGTACTAAGCTGACCTACGATCTGTTTAATGTCTTCGCGCAAAAGCCTGATTTTTATATCAAAACCTCGGATCAGTACTTCAAAGACGAAGTCTGTGCCTATTCCACGCTGCTAACCGAAGCCGAAGAAAATAAAATGTATCAGGTGGAATATGTCTTGAACGAAGCCAAACTCAAGACTCAGTTAAGTCGTTTTCAGGCATTGAACAAAAAAAGTTCAGACGAACTCAAGAAAATGCAGCGAGCCTGCTTCTAGGACACTGATGAAATTCTGGCTTTTACTGTGTCCGTTCTTGATCGCCTGCCAGGCCAAAGAAACTAAACCCGCCATAGAAGTCAATGAGAAGGTTGAGTCTAGTCTCTCTGGTCAGTACCGAGATCTTGAAGTCACGTACAGCGCCAAAAATGAAACGTGTGAAATCTCGTGGGCGGCGATCCGTGATGTCGATAAATCAAAGCCAAGATATGTGTCGCTAGAGTTTCGAAATCTAAATCAAGATTGCAAAAATGGTTTTGCCCAGCTCAAGCCTC
>JAKFUR010000037.1 GCA_021732585.1 Bacteriovoracaceae bacterium | reverse complement strand
TAGAGGACTCTAGCGTTTTGAGGTCGGAATAAGAAAAGCCCTTCATAATCTGCTCCTTTAAGGGATTTTACCCCATCTCCTAGAAAAGCGGTTTTTAATGCTTGTCTAGAAAACGGGGAGCAGATCACAAGGGGCCCTTTTTTATGGTCGGTCGTGGAAGTCTGATTGTAGGCAGGCTTCCGGCGCATCCTCACACTCGTCAGGTGTAGACGCATACGCATTCTTCGCACAGTCATAATAGGATTGAGCAGCAGTTCGGCAAGTTCCTGCAAGGATACGTTGAACTTGTCGTGGATGCATGAGAGGGATGTTGCCAGGATTCACGCTAAACGAAAAAGTATCTCCAGAGACTCTGTCAGGCTCATTAGTGCTTCCCCACTGGAAGCTTTTGTCATTCATGCCAAAGTGACATTCTCGCGTGTTCGCGCGCATCTCACCGCGAGCAATCTTCGCCATGGTTTCGTGACAACGAGTATCAGACTCAGGACAGCTACATTCTATAGTTTCACCAAAGATGTTGTCCCAGCCGTTTGGATTCATGAAATAGTCCGTCATCACAAGTGTCAGGCCATCCGGTGAGAGAGTTGAAGTGAAAGGCGATTGTGGTGGCGCCGCTGCTTCTGCTGCCCAATTAATGACGGGTAGGCTCGTGGGAGTTGTGCAGTAAGCATTACGAAAGCGTGCTGACGTGCGGTCTGTGCGTCGTGGCGCCTTGAGAAAATTAGTTCGGCCAGGGAGAGAAATGGCCGTTGTGCATTCAGGCGTCGTGCATTCACAAGTGATTGTTCTCGGAACTGACGCGTTGAAGGCTTCAAACGTGTCCGACATCACGTTGTTGTCTTTAGGAACTGAGCGACAGATCCTACCATCACCTTCTCCTGGATATTCATCACACAGTCCTACAAGGTGAAGGACTTCATGGACGATGGTGGGGCAGCCTACGTCATGTGCATAATTGGCCGCGTTCGAGCGGACATCGGCAGCATGGTCGATGGTGACAGGATAGGGATCAGGTCTGACAGCGGAGGGAAGCTGATTCGCTTCCGCAGGTGTCAGTAGGTCAAACTGCAACGGAAGACCTGTAGAGGGGTCTTTGATAAGTCCATGGACGGCCGCCATACATCCACGCGTCCTTTCCATCATGAGCTGGTTGCTCACGGGTGCCACTCCTGCTGCAGCTGCAGCGGCTCCTTGTCGGAAGTCGATGTTTAAAGCGACGCGGACACCAGAGGCGTTTTTTTGCATGCTGTAGTTGATAGGATTTCCGTAAGCGGCATTGCCATCAACTTTTTTCCATTTGTTGTTTTGCAATGGCTGGCAGTCATTCACCTTGGTTGTGTCTTCTGCGAGCGCCAGGAGCTGCTCAATCCCACTATCTTGCACGGTACAGGCGAGGGCCTTTGCATTACTTCCCCATATCACTTGATCGAAAGAATTGAGAGAGGAAATAATTCGTCTGATCGAAGGGGTCGTGGGCGTGATGAGTGCGAGGTCTTGGAGTAAGGTGTTGATACAGGCCGTGGGATAATTCGAAGCCACCGAGTTCACAACTTTTTCAAGGGCCGTGGTTGCTTCAGCGAATGGCACTGTCCCGGTCTCGCCTGGAACTGGAGCGAGGAGATCTGCGCAGACCTGACTGCGCGAGCTACGTCCCGTCATCTCAGTCATTTGATCACCCATCACTCGAGCTCTGACTGTCGAGTCGCTAATCAACGCGACTTCATCCACGGCGAGAGAGATGGTAGGAAAAAGAGCGAGGAAGAATAGAATTTTCATCATGGGGTAGCCTCTTGGAACCAGAGTTGTTTCATCATTTACTCTAAGTAAAGCGCGCCCCACTCACGTGCCAAGCAGCGAGTGGGGAAGCGTGAGCTTTCACAGAAAAAGCGCGCATTGAAAGCTTCGCGTTTGATTTCTTTTCCACCTGCGTAGAACACGTAGTTTTTGCGGTCTTTGTCGAGCTCCACACCTTTAATCAGTTTGAGTGGGGCATCTTTGAGTTTATTGGCAATTTCCTCGAGGCGACCATAGAGGCTCGAGCCTTCTTGGACTCTAAATCCGTTCACACGAAAGAATGGAGCATGGGGTTTGTCATTGTTGTTAAGTTCATTGAAGCCACGGCCAACCGCTGCGAGCCGTTGATCGGCGGCTTTGATTTCGTTTTCAATTTTGCTGAGTTCTGCTGTGACCGTTTTGAGTGGACCCGGATTTTGCACGGCGAATTCACCGAGGCGTGTGTCTTCTTTGCGATCGAACCAGTTGCTAGTTTTTTTGATGATGAGCTTGCCGCCTTCATCGTGGACTTCCATTTTATCGGTTCCCAGAGTGGTCGATCGCTCCATGGCGAACTTTAAAGCCGCCTGCGCTGACAGAGGAATAAGAAGGAATGCGAAAAGGAATTTCATAGGCTCTCCCATAAAGACACGGGAGTAGACAGGCTTTATGGCCCGCGAACTCCCCTCAACAACTTAAATAGTTTACCTAGGGGGAGGGGGTGGCATAAGCCAGGGCAAGAATGGCCGGACTAAACAAGTCGGAATTATCCAAGAGGGGGCCGTAATTATTACAGCCTAACTGGCTAAAATTGGGGGAGCGCGTTATAAAGAGGAGCAGTGTAATGTGTCAGAGGAATAAAGATGTTTAACCTAGGTGAGCATGTAGTTTGTCCCGGCCATGGTGTCGGACAAATTCTAAGTGTCGAAACCAAGAATATGGGAGAGGCCGTAAAGTCTTTCTACATTATCAAGGTCGTCACGAATGGCATGAAAGTCATGATCCCTACGGACAGCAAAGAAGGCGTCCGTCAGCTCGTTAATATCAACGAGATCGACAACGTTTTCAACTTGTTGGGCGACCATAATGTGAAGGTCGATAACTCGACTTGGAACCGTCGTCACCGCGAATACAGCCTTAAAGTTAAGACCGGATCTTTGATCGAAATCGCCGATGTTCTGCGCCAACTCTTGCTCCTCAAAATGAGCAAAAAGCTTTCTTTCGGAGAGCGTAAAATGTTGGATCAGTGTAAAGAGCTCTTGGTGAAAGAGATCGCGCTTTCTTCAGGTACACCGGAGCCGGAAATCTCTAACAAAATTGACTCTTTATACAACTAAGCGCTTAGGGTAGGCTGTCCTCTTAATGAGGAGCCTCCTATGAGCGTTCGAGTTCGTTTTGCCCCATCTCCCACAGGTTATTTGCATATCGGCGGTGCTCGCACTGCTCTTTACAATTGGTTGTACGCTCGCGCCGTCGGCGGGACGTTTGTCCTTCGTATTGAAGACACAGATCTCGAGCGCTCAAAACGCGAATACGAAGAACTCCAGAAAGAAGACCTTAAGTGGCTCGGCATCATTCACGATGAAGGCCCTGATAAGCCTAATCCTAAATACGGCCCTTACCGTCAGTCTGAGCGTCTAGATATCTACATGAAATACGCTTTGGATTTGATCGAGAAAGACCTCGCCTACTACGACTTCACTACAGGCGAAGAGCTTGAGGCGATCAAAGCGGAAAATGAAGCGGAAGGCGTGCACACTCACTATCAAGGTAAGTGGAAAAACCCAGGCATGAAAACAGAAGCACTGGCGAAAATCGCCGCAGGCGAGAAGCCAGCGATTCGTTTCCGTGCGCCCATGAAGGCCTTTGCTTTGAATGATAAAGTGAAAGGCGAAGTGGTTTATCCTGCAGACATGGTGGGGGACTTTGTCATTATCCGCTCAAGTGGTTTGCCGGTTTATAACTACTGCTGTGTCGTCGACGATATGCTGATGGAAATCACTCACGTCATTCGTGGTGAAGACCATCTCAACAATACCGTTCGCCAGTTGATGCTCTACGAAGCGTTCAAGTATACGCCGCCTGTCTTTGCGCATGTGTCGCTTTTGATTGGGCAAGATCGCCAGAAACTCTCAAAACGTCATGGCGCCACCTCAGTGCATCTTTATAAAGATGAGCACTACATGCCAGAGGCGATGTGTAATTACCTCACGCTCTTGGGTTGGTCGCATCCAGAAGAGAAAGACATCTTCACCAAAGAAGAAATCGTACCAATGTTTGGCCTTGAGCGTTTCTCGAGCCACTCAGCGATTTATGATTTGGTAAAATTTAAGTATGTGAACGGTCAGCACTTGCGCAAACTCACGAACGCAGAGTTGGTCGCTCAGCTCAATACAATTATTCCTGCTGGTCATGCGTTTCATGCACAAGCGACGGCATGGAAAGAGCAGTGTGTGGAACTCCTTAAGCAGAAAGTGGATTTCATCACTGAGATGCAACCCATGATGGATGACATGATCTTTGATGAGAATGTCGAAATGACAGATGAACTCAAAGATATTCTTTCGTGGGAAACCACGCCGAAAATCGTGAGCTACATTGCTGCTGAAGTTGCCAAGATTGAAGGCTTCGCTTCTGAGGCTCAATTGAATGTGTGGTCTGAACATGCCAAGAAAGAACTCGGCATCAAAGGCAAACCTTTGTTCATGGGGCTGCGTGCGGCACTGACTGGCAAAGGGCATGGCCCTGATTTGAAATTCTTGATCCCACTCACACCTGTGAGTGTATTAAAAAAGCGTGCAGCTAAGCTCGGAGCTTAACTATGGAATTGAAGATTCATAACAATCTGTCTCGTAAGAAAGAAACCTTTACGCCCATTGAAGCGGGCAAAGTACGTTTCTACTCGTGTGGACCGACGACCTATGACTTTCTTCATGTCGGAAATGCACGTGCGCTCGTCATCGGTGATTTATTTAATCGAGTCATGTTGGCCTTAGGCTACAAAGTAACGTTTGTGCGCAATTACACCGACGTCGACGATAAAATTATTGAACGCGCTAATGAGAACAAAGAAGATGCTCTTGCACTCGCCGCGCGCTTTGTAGAAGAATGCCGCAAAGACATGGACTCTCTGGGCATGTTGCCCGCGACTCATACACCCAAAGTTTCTGAGACCATGCCCGAGATCATTAAGATGATCGAAGACATTATTCAGAATGGTGCTGGCTACGTGATTGACGGGGAAGTGTTCTTCCATGTGGAGAAGGCGATTGATTATGGCAAACTTTCTAAAAAAGATCTGGAAGGTCTGCAGGCCGGTCAGCGTGCTGAAGTGGATAAGCGTAAAAAACATTCATCAGACTTTGTACTCTGGAAACCGGCCAAGCCCGGTGAGCCTTTTTGGGAATCACCATGGGGTAAGGGACGCCCGGGTTGGCATATTGAATGCTCGGCCATGGCGAAGAAGTTTTTAGGCGACACGCTTGATCTTCATCACGGCGGTGTGGATCTTATGTTCCCGCATCATGAGAACGAAATCGCCCAATCAGAAGCCGCTAACAAAAAAACTTTCTGTAACTGCTGGGCCCACAACGAGTTCTTGAACTTCGGCTCTGAAAAGATGTCGAAGTCTCTTGGCAACGTGGTCACCATTCGCAAATTCATCGAGAAGTACTCCGGGCAAGTTTTGCGGCAAATTTTGATTTCAGTGCATTACCGCGCGCGCATGGACTGGACCGATGAAGTCATTGAGCGTGCTTTGCAAGATGTGAAGCGTATTCATGAATTCGCCATCGAGCTTACGAACAAAAAAGCGGAAGCGGTGGCCACTGATGGGGTCGCTCT
>JAKFUR010000144.1 GCA_021732585.1 Bacteriovoracaceae bacterium | reverse complement strand
ACCAAGATTGCTGACTGGCAGACCTATTATAATAGTAGTCGTCCCCATGGATCCCTGGACTTTTTAACGCCTGAACGGTATGCGTTAAATGAAAGGACAACTGTTTGAATTTTTGGGGTCAAATCCTGACATCAGCCTTCGATGTCTTCATGAAGGGCTTGAAAGATCCCAAGCGGGTCATAAATAATCTTCGATCCATCCGATACGACGCGATAGGTGCCGGGATCGATGGGTCGTGCTGTGGCCCATGAAACAAGGGCAAAATTGAATTCTACTTCCAGGCCATCAAGATAAAAGGTTCTCACGGCCTTCACTTCGCCCCAATCCTCGTCCTTCCTGCCAACAACTTTGCCTAATTTCTCTGTCCAAGTTTGATCACTTATAAAGCTTGAATAGTCGTGGGTTAATAGAATGAGATCAATATCTGAATCAGGTTTCTCCGTGCCATGAGCATGAGAACCAACGAGAAGAACTCCCAAAATGTTACTATCGCGTTCAGCCCACTCGGCAATGATTTTTAAAAAAGCTTCAATGGACTGCTTCAATCGCATCTCCGTATTAGTTTCTACATGTGATGAATGTTAAGAGATTTGAGATGAATGAAGAATGGTGCACCCAGCAAGATTCGAAGTTTTTACTTTGATATCCTTGTGCTTCCAATTTAAGGGGTCACTCATTTTCAATTTTCTTATAAATAACCCCAAGCTCCTTCGCCACAAGCAAATCTTTATCTCTCTTAAGTGTAAGTTTTGATTTGATCAAATCTTCCAAGGAAATGATTTTACACTTTCGGCCAAAGATTTGGATTTCAACCGCCGATTTGCTTACGGCTTCATAGTTACCTACTCCAATCACGTCTGAAATGAGATCTAAGAGACCTGCATCCGTCTGGAGGTAGAGGTTTTTGATTCCGTTGAGGTCCTGGGGAATATCGAGGAAAGATAGTTTTTCGGCAGTGAGCCGATGTTTAGGGTGTAAATCGGCTAGAATTTTGCGGAGTAATTCTATATTGGCGGGCGAAAGAACTGCGCAGATGTCTAAGTCTCTTGTGACATAGTTTGAACCATAAGAGGTTGCGGCAAAACCACCAATAAGAATGAATTCGAAATCGTGGTCAATAAGTTTACTTAGAAGGGTCTTGAAATCTGTTTTCATTCACTTCTTCAATTGCCCGACGTAGCTCTTCGATGAGTTCAACCGCGGACTGTAATTGCATGATTCTTTCATCAATTGATAACCCTAGGTTATATTCAATGGCTGACAGCTGTTCTGCGGTCACTTCATAATCATCGGGCAAAAAATCGATTTGTTTCGATGGGCTCATGTCACACTCGATGCATGTTGAACAATGGGACAGACACATGAAAGAGGAATGGTGCGCCCGACAAGATTCGAACTTGTGACCCCTACCATGTCAAGGTAATACTCTAACCAACTGAGCTACGGGCGCGTGCCGACATCCTAAGAAGTTGGTCGCGCTTTGTCCATAAGTCTTGCCCGTCTTTCTCCTGACATGTCGCCGTGCGCATACTTAGACTTCTTCTCTATGGCCCGTCGTCTCGACCGTCGATTTATCCCCTGGATAGCCGCTCACTTTCTGGAATTTTGGTTCTGGTATCTTGGCGCGTTTATATCTTTGTACGCCCTTCATAGACTGCAGACATTGATTCCAAGCGAACTTAAAAAACTCACCGACGTTGCAACTGAGACAGGCCACCTACCGCCAGCACCCATTGGTACGTTCTTGCTGATTGCTGTGGGCATTTTAGTTTTCAGAACGCTGTCGCGTTTGTTGTTTTTCACACCTGCACGCTATCAACAAAAATTTCTACGCACAGAAATGCTGGAGTTGTTAGAGCAGTCACCGCCTGCACGTTACGCCGCTTGGAACGATGGGCAGTTGTATCAGGTGCTGTTCAATGACTTTAACGGTCTGCGGGGATTTATCGGTTTCGCGCTTTTGCAAATTGGTAACGTGATTGTGGCGGCGTGGGTGATGATCCCGCGTTTGAATGAAGCTGATCCTGGTTTGTGGCCGGCGTTTATCCCGATGGGTTTGTCGGTTTTGATCTTCTCGATTCTCACCGCCGTTTTTCAAAAGTTCTCGAAACGTGCGCTGGATGCTCAAGGGCAAGTGCAAAACCATGTGATCGAATCGTACTCTGCGAAAGCCACGGTAAAAAACTATCACCGCGAAGAGACGTTTATTAATCGCTTCAAAGAGCTTTCGGGATTTGAGCTTGGGCTCTTTTTTAAATCATCGGTGGGTTTTGCCTTCAGCGTGCCCATGATTCGTTTGGGTGTAGGCGCATCGCTGTTATGGGGCGCTTGGATTTTGCGCGCGCGTGGTGCGGGTGCTTCGGAACTCGTTTTCTTTGCCGGTTATTTGTTCCTGATGCTCGAGCCGTTGATGTTCTTGTCATGGATGGCGATCGTGGCGTCACAAGGCTACGCAGCTTGGGGACGTGTAAAGGGACTTTATGGCGTGGTCATTAAGCCCCACGATGAAGAAGCGCAGTGGACCTCGCAATTCAATCGCTCGCCTTCAGGTTTGAAATTTAATCTCCCGTATTGGGAACAAGTCATTGATCTTGAGATGCCGCAAGGCTCGTGGACTGTGCTGTGCGGAGAAACCGGCAGTGGTAAATCAGAACTTCTTAAGAAGATGGCGTTTCGTTTGTCGGCCGGTGGTGTGAAGTTCGCCATGGTTCAACAAGAGCCTTATCTGTTCAATGATTCTGTGGAAGCGAATATTTTCTTGGGCCGCAATCCCAGCGCAGAAGAGAAAAAGCAGGCGAGCGATCTCTTGCGTCTGTTTGGTTTGGATGTGCTGGCTCCTGGTGCCGAGGCACTGCTAGCGTTGGAAGTAGGGGAGAATGGTAAACGACTGTCTGGCGGCCAAGCCAAGCGTCTGGCGTTGGTGCGCTCACTCATGGCCGAAGCTGAAGTTGTGCTGTGGGATGATCCATTCTCATCTGTTGATATTTTGCTGGAGAGAAAAATTCTCCAGGCCTTGCGTTCACGTGTGAAAGAAAAAACTTTTGTACTCACGTCTCATCGTTTGACCACTGTGAAGTCTTGCGATCGTACGGTTCTGCTTGATCCAAAAACTGGTATTAAGGCCCATGGCGGGCCGGTTCCTGAAGGTACGTTGTTTGATTTCTTCCGTGAGCAAGTCCATGGGGCTCCTGCTACCTGAGAAGGGGCGGCCGTGGCTTATTTTGATGATCGTGCATATGGGGATTACGGGCCTCATCGGTCTTGCGTTGCCACAAATCACGGAAAATTTTTATCAAGACTTCGCGGGTGAGGCGCTTACGCCTTTCTTGGTGTTGGGTGGATTGTTTCTTGCGGAGTACGTGAATCGCCTTGGGTACCAGATCAGTACTTATAAGTACGTCACGCACCTCTTGGGTGAAACCCGTGCAAAAACATTTTCGCTTTGGATGCGCGCGCCCTTGAAAGTGAAGCGCAAAGGCATGGAAGACGATTTTCCTATGGGCGAAGTATTGGCGCGGATCATGAGCGACACCGATGCCGTCAAAGAACTCGTGACCTCAGGTGCTTTTGCCATCGCCATTGATTTCGTTTTCATCCTTTCAAGTTTGATTGGTTTCTTGCGCATTGATGCCACCGTTGGTGGAGGCCTCTTCGCTGTGGAAGTCTTTGCGTGTGTGATGCTTATTTGGGGCAGCCGGAAGATGGGCGAGATCTTCGCCTCCGTTCGTCATGTCACAGGACTCTTGTCACGAGTCGTCGCCGATGTGACTCACGGTTTGCGTGAACTCGCATTTACTCCACACGCTCAGTACGCCTCAAAACGTGGTGATAAAGTCTTCGATGATTTTTTACAGAAACAACTTAAAGCCAACGTTTGGGACTCGGGGTATTACTCGGCCGCTGAATCCCTTTATCCAATTTTACTTGCGTTGGTGTTGTTTTTCTTCCCCACAGGTGTGGCCGCACGCATGGCGATCCTCGCGGTGTTGATTGATCTGATTCAAAAATCGATTACGCCGATTAAAGAAGTCGCTGGGAAAATTTCGAGCATTCAGCGCGCTCGGACGGGAATTGAGCGGATTCAGGAATTCCATTCGTTCTTTGCTGAAGAAGCCCAAAGCGCTCCACGTCCCACACAAGTTCTGCGCGAGTTGAAAGTGAGTCTTAAGCATTACGAATATCCGCCACGCGAAGGTGAAGAGGCCTTTGCCTTGAATGATATTACGTTGAGCGGTCGCCCGGGAGAATTGATTGGCATCGTAGGGACATCGGGCTGTGGGAAATCTACTTTCTTGCGACTCTTATCAGGCCAACATGGCATGTTTGAAGGCAACATCGTTTTGAACGATGAAGTCTTGGATATGGAGAACACCCAAGACCTGCAACGCCTCTGTCAGCAAGTGAGTTTGGTGTCCCAAGACTCCCACGTGTTCAGTGCCAGTGTGCGGTTTAATATTGCTCTAGCTGAAAGTGTGGCGGACTTTGAAGATTTCTGGTCGCAGGCCACCGCGGCATTGCCCTATATTCAGCGCTGGGGTGTGACTCCTGATTCACCGATTGATCCCAAAGCGCTCTCGCTGGGTCAGAAACAGCTTTTGAGCGGTCTGCGGGCCTGCTTCCTGCATAAGCCAATTGTGTTGTTCGATGAAGTCTCCTCAGGTCTTGATCCTGAACTTGAGAAGGCCCTGCGTGACTTGGTTTTATTTGTGCAACGCCGCTCGCTCACTATTATTGTTACTCACCGAGTGGAAACCATTCTTTCGGCGCAGCACTTGGTGGTCATGGAAGGCGGTCGTGCTGTGGACCAGGGGCCGCCCCGAGAGCTGGAAGTTCGCTCACCACTTTTCCGTGAATTTTTGTCTCACTTACGCAATTAGTTGAGTGTTTTGCTTCTTGGACTCATTCAATCTCTCCCTGTTATGATGTTTCAAATTTCAAGGAGTCCTTTATGAAATCACTTATGACCTTAGCGGTTGGCGCTTTTATCGCCGTCGCATGCACGGGTTCTGCTGTCAGCAAACCTAATTTCCAATTCCGTGCCGCTGGTGAGCCAGGTGTCGCTGCGAAGATGGGCGATGTTGTCATCACTGAAGCTGAGTTGAACGATGGCATCGAAGCCGAGATCTACGAAGCGGAACAGAAAGTTTACGACGTGAAGTACAACCGTCTTCGTTCTGTCGTTATGCAAAAGCTCATGGATAAAGATCCAAACAAGAAAGGTCTTTCGAACGATGAGTACCTCGAGAAGTACATCGCTAAAGGCATCAAGATTTCAGAATCGGATATCGATGCATTCATCAAGAAGCAGCAGATTCCGCAAGAGCATTTGAACCCGATGGTACGTGAGAAAATCAAGGGCTACCTTGAGATGGAAAAACGCAAAGAGGCGATGGACAAGTGGCTCGGTCAGCAGACAGCAAAAACACCAGTAGAAGTCTTCATCATGAAACCACGTCGTCCCAGCTTCGACGTGAAAGTCGGCGATGCTCCGGTCACAGGCAACAAGAATGCGAAAGTCACCATCGTCGAATTCTCTGACTTCCAGTGTCCATTTTGCTCAAAGGGTGCACAAGTTGTGACAGATCTTAAAAAGAAATACGGCGACAAGATTCAAGTCGCTTTCAAAAACTTCCCACTGCCGTTCCACAATCAAGCTGAAGGCGCAGCCGTTGCAGCTCTTTGTGCGAACGAACAGAGTTCAGAACTCTTCTGGAAAATGCACGACGGTATGTTCGC
>JAKFUR010000097.1 GCA_021732585.1 Bacteriovoracaceae bacterium | reverse complement strand
CTGGTCGGCCGTTATTCCGCCGATGAAAAGCACCCTTCGGGGTGCTTTTTTTTGCCCCAATCTGTAAAATCTCCCCAATTTGAACGTACCAGCTTACATCTCGAGTCCATGGGGCTATCACGACTCCACTAACCTAAGGAGTTCCCATGAAAGCACTTTTGCTTGTTGTTCTTACGCTCGGAATGAATTCAGCTTTTGCTGCCCCTCTTATCGAAGAAGCTGTCTGCACAGGAACAATCGACGGCGAAGAGATGAAGGTCATCTCTTTAGTCAATCCGATGAACTGGTGTGAAGAGGATCGTTCGGCGATGGATATGAACGCGGCGATTCTTGTTGAGCCGATCAATGGGGAAGACGATCTGTACACGAACGCCCAGGTGATCACAGCAACGATGTCGAATCCAACGGAAGATTCGGTTGTATTGACGAGCACGACTCGTGGAGCTGTGGATGTGAGAATGAGCTACTCATACAATGACGAGCCTGCGACGCTCGAGATGCTTGATGAGAACGATGTACTTCGGAAGATCCCGCTCACGTGCGAGTTCCCTCAGTACAACATCGACTGTGACGAAGAGTAAAAAAATAAAAAAGCACCCTTCGGGGTGCTTTTTTTATTCTAGATCGAGCTTTTCCACCGTTTTCAAGAAATAGTCCTTACTCCACAGCTCCAGTCCTGCCATCTCTCGCTGTCCCAAAAACGGCGCCACGTCAGCGCGGGCGTTGGCCACATCCAGTGATTCAAATTTATCTCGCAGCATCTGCCTGAACTTCGCTGGTGTAAGTTCACCTTTGTGGTGACCGCTTTGAATGAGGCGCGCTTTGAGATGCTTCAAGTGCACCGGCGTTTTGCGTCCGAGGTACCAAAGGTAGTCATAAAAATCTCGGCCCTTCACTCGGTTGCCCCAAGCGCGCGCGAGCACTGCGTGCAGCTTGCCGGCAAACAGATCGGGCAGGGGCATGGTCTTCACTTGAAAGGGCAAAGGGCGCATAAGATCCAGCACCTCTATGCCGTGATCACCAGGAGGCTGGGTATCGACTTCAAGTTTTATCTTCAGTGTCTGACCGCCCTGCATGCGCGAGGTGATAGCACTGGGTGATTTGATCTTGAGCAAATGCACTTTTGTTTCGGCCTTGATGAAAGCTGACTCCACGGCAGATTCGGTGGTCTTGGCTTTTGTCTGCACCTCAACCTCGAAGCCGAAGGCCTCCAACTCTTCACTGATGGCCTTGTGATAAGCAGCGAGGTTGAACTTTGGGTCAGGCCTTAAGAGCGAGAAATCTAAATCTTCTGAGAAGCGCGGCAGTCCATAGAGAATGCGCAAAGCTGTTCCGCCATAAAAGAGGGCGTGCTCATAAAACTTTGCACGCCACAGTCCTAAGAGCGCGATCTCCTGCATGATTTCTTTGAGAGCATTCTCGTAGTCCTGGGTGGACTTGCACTTGTACTCATCCAGCATCTGCAAAACGGCGTTATCCACGAGAGAGTCCTTTGATGAAGGCTTTTATGGCACGCGACTTATAGCTCGCACCAAGAGTTTGTAATACGTTCACATCGAGTCGAGCGAACTCTTCTGGTTCAATACGCAGGTCTTCGAGCAACGAATCAGAGACACCTCGAATGGCGAGGACGTCCAAGAGTGCTTTCTCCGGTGTCGCGATCAAAAAACTTTGCTGCCCATCTATGTGTAAACGAATGCCCGCAGCGTAGGCCTCTTGGTTGATGTGCTCGTAGCTGAACAGTCCCACCGGCGTGATGAAGGTTTTCGCTTTTTTGAAAGTCACCGACGTCACGGTGGCCACTCGCTCGGGGATGAGACCATAGAATGACAGCGCGTACTCCAGTGAGACATAGGATGGGCCAAAAATAAGATTCGCCAAGATCTCGTTCGAGAAGGGTGCCGGGTCTACGTCCTGTCCCCAAACATAGAGGCCTTTCTTGATTCGGATCACATGACCGCGCTTCACCAGAAGTCCCACGAAGCGGCGTGCGTGACTGAGTTCTTGAGTCGCGGCCATGAGCCTTTGATAATCAAAATGCTTAGTGGGGATGCGCCGATGTAGTTCGAGGACGTCCATAATCACTCCAGTATGTTACAAATAGTGTCACATACTGCTTCGGAAAAAGCAGCCAATATGTTACATAAAATGTAACATACGAGCCTTTAAATTAGAGGTATTGTGGTCAAGTCCTTAATATTATGTGTGTTGTGGTTACGAAAGCAAACACAGATTTTACCCGGTAGGGCACCAGCGGACCCAAGAACTGGTATTTGGAGACAATAAGGAGCCTCTCATGAAAACCCTGTGTCTTATCGCTGGTCTGTCTTTCTCGTCACTATGTTCAGCTGCTGACTACGTCTATGTGGTGAAGAACTTCCCCGTCACCTCACCTCGTCCAGATATCTTGAAAGAGCACATCAAAGCAAAGACGGGAAACTGCGCAGTGGTGGACTGGGATCTTCGTTATGAAGGGGCCCGCAGTCTTATTGTTCACGGGCTGAGCGCTGAGAGAGACTTAGAAGGCAGTGAGCTCGATCTCACCATGAGGGGGGAGGATCTGAGCTTCTTCATTAACCCTTGTGGCAAGACCACGGGCTATCGTTCTTCTATTAAAGACCACGCGGATGGTTCGCGAACTTTGAGTGTCACTTGCAAGGGCAATTCTCTTGAAGGCCGTGGCTCGGGCGAGTTGATTCTAACGGTTGATGCAAAAAAGCGTTTGAAGGCACTGCGATTAGTGAAGAAGGAAGGATGGTGGGAGAGTTTCCGTCGAATAACGTTAGATTGTAGCTTCTAAAAAGAGCGGCTCCTTTTTCAGGAGCCGCTAACAAAAAAATTAAGGAAGAGTTACAGTGGCCTTCGATGATTCGCCACGGAAGTTTTTGTCGCCCACGATCGTAAGCGTTGCGCCTTTGTAGTAGCTGTCGGTCAGTCCCGCTTTTTTCAAGTTGATCTTGGCGGTGGTGTGAACGATGGCTTCACACATGTCAAAGCCGCCTTCGATCGTCTCAACTAAAACAGCTCTGCACTGGACTGGATAAGATTCGAGGCAACCACCGACTTTAAGTGAGAAGGTGTGCTTCTTGCAGCCGCCGCCGTAGCTCACGTCGACCAAGATGTTTTTACCTGTGCGATCCAAGTTTGCCGAGAGAACTTCGGCTGCATGGGCACCCAAAGAAGAGAGAGCGAGTGCAGTGATCAAAAACAAGGTTTTCATGGGGGTTCCTTCAATACTGATTAATATTGAAGCTTAAATAGTCCTAACGTGGGTGGGCCGAAAAGTGAGGAGACGAAAATCAGGTAAAACTTATACTATTTACTCAAGCAATCCTTGAGGATTTGTTGAAAGAGCTTTTTATCGGCCGCAGGCCGTGCTGAGTCGGACTTAATTTTGCTATGGCCCACATATTGGCCATCACCGGTTTGGGTCTGAAGCTGAGAGAGGTAGGTTTTATTCACTTTCATAGAGGTCTCCTGTTGCATCCATCTTAAAACCGAGGGCCATTACGAGCATGGACGTGACGTTGAGATATTGTGTTCATGTCAGCACATACGAACGAAGTTAGTCAGTCAGGTATGTAAGTCTGCAACTGAACACGGATTTAGGCGATAATTTCAACATGATGATTAATTTGTCTGAAACAAGAGTCATGAACTTTGCGCCTTCCCGCGTTTGGCCGGTGCTCTCAGATACCGCCACTGTGAATCGTAAAATGGGATTAGCGCCCATGAGTTTCACTACGGTAGAGGGTGTTCGTCATGGACAGCAGAAGATGCTGGGTATGACCATCCGCTGGACGGAAGCACCGTGGGAATGGAAGCATGAACGTTGGCTTAAAAACGCGCGAGTTTATTCCAGTGGCTTCTTTCACAAGATCGAAGGGCTTTTTGAAATCAAACCACTGGCCGATAATCGCAGCCAGGTGTTGGTACAGTTCACCATTCATCACAAATACAATTTTTTGGCGGGCCTACTAAACAAGGCGACTCAAGGAATTATCAAAAAATTATTGGATGAGGTTGAGAAAGGGATTGAAACATCTCCCATGAATTCCGATTCTCAGACGACCTTGAGTTTTACTGATTGGCTTGCGCAAGCGCAGCTCATTGAACGTGCACGGATTGCTCCAAAGCTTACGGCGAGGATCACCGGTTCGAGTTGGCAGGACATTCTTCGCGAAGCACTTTCTGGAAACATGCGTGGGCGTCTTTCTTTACGCTTTGATGCCGTTTGTCCGCATTGCCGTGGGGCCAAAAAGAGTGTGCCCCGTCTGACTGATCTACCTGAACGCTTGCCGTGTGAGAGTTGTGAGATTGATTTTCTTGTTGGAACCCAGGAAAGCATAGAAGTTTCTTTGCGTGACAACACACTCTCGCCGGAACAAGCAGGGATCGATTTCTGTAGCGCCGACGTCACTCACAAACCCACTATTGTTTATCAAAGACTCGGCGGGGCCTGGATGGACGGTCTGACACTGGCACCCGGCGTGTATTCCCTGAAGAGAAAAGGTGAGCCCAGGGCCATCACTCTCATGGTGGAGGAGAGTTCTGATCGTCGCTTGTTGGAGTTGGATACATTGTGGAAAGACACGAGTCTGGCGCCGCTCCGTCTTCATCCAGAAATCGGCTTGCGTACACAGCATATGAAGTCCGGTGATCTGGTCATGATTGAGCAGTTGGATCGCTTCAGGGGCTCCCTGATTGCGGCAGAGGTGATTCTTAATCCTGAATTTGAAAAACTCATCCCGCCTGAATCTTTGGCGACGGATTTTCCTATGGAAATGGGACGCCGGGCCCTGCTCTTTACTGATGTGGTGGGAAGTACTGAACTCTACTATAAAGTTGGTGACACCACAGCTTTCCAAAAAGTGCGAGAAAGTTTTTTGCTGATTGGAGAAGTGACCAAACGGCATGACGGTATTTTGGTCAAGACCATCGGCGATGCCACCATGTTTGCCTTCAGCAGCGGGGAAGCAGCGCTTCGGGCGGCGATTGAAATTCAGCAGGCGAACAAAGGGCGCGATATGAAATTGCGCGCGAGCTTGCATTATGGGCCCTGTCTTTCAGTCGGAACAAAAGACGGCCTCGATTTTTTTGGAGACACGGTGAATATCTGCGCCAAGTTTCAGAGCGAAGCCGAAGCCGACCAGCTCGTGTTTGAGGAGAGTCTGCGCCACGAGATTTCTTCCGACTATTGGCAGTTGTGGGAAAAGCAGCTAGAGAAAGTTCCTTTCAAGCTCAAGGGCGAGAGCGGACGTACTTTCCAGCTTTATCGCTTAAGCATAAACTGAAATAGATTGAGGAACGGCCGCAAAACAATAGAAAAAACTTCACTTCGCACTTGCGAGAAATTCCAAGATTCGGTCGCTTGGTCGTATCCCTCAGAAACTTGGACTTCAACGAAGCCGCCGATCGTAAACAGGTACTTAAGAGCGAAAAGTCGCTCGAGCCGCCCGTCCAACTGAGACCTGTGTGCTAAAGTGCTAGCATGAAGAGTTTATAGGTTTTGTGTTGTTTTCTCGTGGCCCAGGCATAATTTGTAAATGTACTTAAAATGCCTGGGACTCATTCTTTTAAGCTTAAATTTTGCGTGGGCAGGCCCGCGTGAGAATGCCCTTCTTTTACGTAAGGCCATTCAGGCATCACCATTTAAAAATTTAGCGCTTGAACGCCAGGTCGCCGAAGTCATCAAGCTTCCGGTGTCACGCGGATACGATCAGAAAGATTCTCAGCTTTGTTGGACCCATTCTTTTTTCAATGCCATCGAAACCATGGAACTCGTTAAGAACCCACGCAGTTCGCTCGCGCTCTCTCGTGCGTCGTTCCAGCGTATCACCATGGAAGATCGCTTCATCCGTCGGATGCAAGGCACAGATAAGTTCATGTCGGAG
>JAKFUR010000159.1 GCA_021732585.1 Bacteriovoracaceae bacterium | reverse complement strand
GTTACGCTTCATACTAATTCCTCAACCCTGAAAGACTGGTCCACGGATTTGTCGTCGCCACTCCTTCACTGATCGCTGCTGCCTTAGTCCCCGCCAATAAATAAGCCGCCACATGCACAGCAAACTCCTTACTATCTGCAGGCAAAGGCCTGAGTGACTCGCCGTGATCTGGAATGAAATGGGTATGCGTCTTACCGGCTTTGAAATCACTATGGCGCAAAAGTCGGCGCAAATAATCACGATTAGACTTCAGTCCTGCGAAGACTACTTCGTCTAGCGACACCAACATCTTATTAATGGCTTCTTCACGTGTCGGTGCCCAGGCAATAAGCTTCGCCAGCATCGGGTCATAATTGACTCCCACCACACTGCCATCCACATAACCGCAATCCAGGCGCACATCTTTCAACGTGGCCATGCCGATTTTTTTTATCGTTCCAACTGTTGGCAAAAATCCGTTATCTGGGTCTTCGGCGCAAATGCGGCATTCAATAGCATGGCCGTTTTGGCGGATATCAGCTTGCTTAAGATTGAGCTTCTCGCCTGACGCGACTTGGATCTGCAAACCGACAAGATCAAATCCCGTCACCATCTCAGTGATCGGATGTTCAACTTGCAGACGTGTGTTCATCTCCAAGAAGTAAAACCTCTGATCAGCGCCCATGATGAATTCAACCGTGCCTGCACCACGATAATTGATACCTTTGGCAATCTCGACTGCCGTCTGACAAATCGCTTGTTGCGTTTCCGCTGACAAGCGTGGAGCTGGGGTTTCTTCAATAACTTTTTGATAACGGCGCTGAATAGAACATTCGCGCTCAAACAAATGAAAATGTTGTCCATGAGTATCACTCATGACCTGCACTTCAATATGGCGTGGTTCGGTTACATATTTCTCAATAAGAACGGCATCATTACTAAAAGCCTTCGCTGCTTCACTCTTGGCACTCGCAAGCGCTTCTAGGAATTCGTTCTCTGCGTGCACGATTCGCATGCCTTTTCCACCGCCGCCGGCCGAAGCCTTGATCAGAACAGGAAAGCCAATCCGCTTGGCTTCACCCGAAAGGAAGGCCCCGTCTTGATTGCTGCCATGATAGCCAGGAATCATCGGTACATTATATTTTTCGACGGCGATCTTGGAGCCGATCTTATCGCCCATCAGGCGAATCGCTTCAGCGGTTGGGCCAATAAAAATCAGTCCTGCTTTCTCAACAGCTTCGCAGAAGCCTGCGTTTTCAGACAGGAACCCGTAACCGGGATGGATGGCATCGGCTTTCGTTTTTTTTGCAACTTCAAGAATCTTCGCCTGATTCAAGTACGTCTCTTTCAGCGTACCAGTTCCCAGGCAGTGAGCTTCATCTGCCATCCACACATGAGGTAACTTCGTATCATCATCTGCATAGAGAACTACCGTTTTAATCCCCATAGCGCGCGCACTCTTAATCACGCGCACAGCGATCTCACCACGGTTCGCAATCAGAATTTTTTTAATCTTCATGCTTTCACCCACTGAGGTTTATCTTTTTCCAGCAACGCACGCATGCCCTCTTGCCCTTCAGCACCAATCCGAATTTTTGAGATACGACGACAAGTCTCGTCTTCTACTTCATGAGAGACACGTACCCGGAACACCAACGACTTGGCAGCTCGTGCGGCTTCAGGGCCTGCGGCCAAGAAACTTTTCTTCACGACTTCAATGGTTTCATCGAGTTTTTCAGCAGGAACCACTTGATGAACAAGATTCATGCGCAAGGCCTGCTCTCCGCCAAAGCGTTCGCCGGATAAAAACCAAGCGCGCGCTTGTGATTCACCAATCTTAGCGATCACATAAGGTGAAATCACCGCTGGCAATAAACCTAGGCGAGCTTCAGTAAAGCCAAACAAGGCCTTATCTGTAGTGACCACATAGTCACAGCAAGAAATCAGCCCTGCTCCGCCACCTAGGGCATGACCATTCACCCGGCCAATGACTGGGAAAGGCATTTCATTCAACCCGCGAAACATCGCAGCGAGTTTTTTAGCGTCTTTAAAGTTTTCTTCTTCCGTCCATGTCTTCATGGAGCGCATCCAATTCAGGTCCGCTCCGGCACAGAACGAGGCACCTTCTCCGGTGAGCACCATCAAGCGCAACGGCTTCTTCGCTAGCTCTCCAAAGAGCACAGTTGCTTCAGCAATTAATTCCGCATTGAAAGCATTGTGCACATCCGGACGATTCATCGTCACGGTGGCCACACCATTTGATTCTGTGAGTTTTAAGTACTGCATGCTTACATCCTGAACACACCGAATTTGGCATCACCAAACTCGCGATTGTGTCCTGTAGAGAGGCAAAGTCCGAGCACATCGCGGGTCTGGGCCGGATCAATCACTCCGTCATCCCAAATACGCGCGCTTGAGTAATAAGCCGATCCTTCGCGCTCATACTTTTCAAGGGTCGGACGTTTAAATTCTTCGAGCTCTTTTTCATTCATCTGTGCCTTGCCTGCGAGTTTCAAACCATCTTGTTTCACGGTCGCAAGAACGTTCGAAGCTTGCTCGCCCCCCATCACGGAGATACGGGCATTCGGCCACATGAACAAGAAGCGTGGAGCAAAAGCGCGTCCACACATGCCGTAGTTACCTGCACCGAACGACCCGCCAATCACGATGGTATACTTCGGCACTTGCACAGTAGAGACCGCCATCACGAGCTTCGCGCCGTTTTTGGCGATGCCTTCATTCTCATACTGTTTACCGACCATAAAGCCGGTGATGTTTTGTAAAAACACGAGAGGGATTTTACGCTGACCGCACAATTCGATGAAGTGCGCGCCTTTAAGGGATGACTCTGAAAAGAGAATCCCGTTATTCGCGACAATCCCGACAAGGTAGCCATGCACTTTGGCAAAACCACAGACCAAGGTACTACCGTAATTTTCTTTGAATTCTTGAAACTCAGACCCATCCACCAAACGCGCAATGATCTCGCGCACATCAAAGGGTTTGCGTGTATCACTAGAAAGTACGCCGTAAATCTCATCTGACGGATAAAGCGGTACTGCCACTTCACCTTTAATAAATTTTCCAGGATGCGTTGGCTGATAATTTAATGTGGCGACGATATCACGACACTTCGCTAACGCTTCTTCTTCGTTTTCCGCGAAGTGATCGGCTACACCTGATTTCGATGTATGCACAACTGCGCCACCTAAATCTTCAGCGCTCACCTCTTCACCCGTCGCTGCCTTCACCAGTGGTGGGCCACCTAAAAAAATCGTTCCGTTACCTTTCACAATAATAGTTTCATCACTCATGGCCGGCACATAGGCGCCACCGGCCGTGCAAGAACCGAGCACCACCGCAATTTGTGGAATGCCCGCCGCACTCATTTGCGCTTGATTAAAAAAAATACGACCAAAATGTTCTTTATCGGGAAAGACTTCGTCTTGCTTAGGCAAAAACGCGCCACCTGAATCCACCAGGTAGATACACGGCAAATGATTCTCGCGTGCGATCTCTTGAGCGCGCAGATGTTTTTTCACCGTCAGCGGAAAATACGTTCCGCCTTTCACTGTGGCATCATTGGCGACAAACAAACACTCCACGCCATGAACAAGACCAATGCCCGTCACCATGCCGGCGCCTGGAACGTCATCGTCATACACACCTTCCGCGGCCAGAGTGCTTAGTTCTAAAAATGGAGAACCCGGATCAAGCACGCGCTCGATGCGTTCGCGCGCCATAAGCTTGTTGCGGCTTTTGTGTTTTTTAACAGCATCATCACCACCCCCCGCGCGGGTTTTCTCTAAACGCTGCTGCAGCTCTTTCAACAAACCTTTGTTGTGTTCAGCATTGGCGCGAAATTCAGGTGATTGAGCGTTGATGGAGGTCGCCAGTGGTTGCATAAAGGCATCCTAAAAATGAGGAAAATTAATGATTTATGATATCTTAAGGGATTTTTGAGTGGCAACTACTCACCGCACACAAAGGGCCAGCGATTGCGCTGAAAACCATTGTGTAGGTACTGAATAAAAAGTTGAGATTCAGACTGCAAATTTGTCGGTTCAGCGCTTTGAATCTCGCCCGTTTGTGGATTCCACAAGGACTCAATGGGTGCTTCATTTTCTACCCAGCGCACGACGCGTTGGCCTTTTACATACTGCCAGCCTGGCTGCAAGAAATGCAGCGCACGGCCCTCTCCTGGAGCAAGTACCGACTCGCTTACGATGTTAAGCCCTTTATCCGACACATCCACAAAATCCAAAATCGTCGCCGCAATATCCACGTGCTGCGTGGTTTTCTCCCTATTCACTCCAGCCAAATTCACGGTTGGATGAAATAGAATTAGTGGTACTCGATAGAGCCCTAAACTATTTTGAAATTTCTTCGTAGCAAGTTTCTGTGTGTGATCTGCGGTGATTACAAACAACGTGTTCTTATACCAAGGCGATTTCTCTGCTGAGGCAAAGAACTCGCGCAACATCTGATCCACATATCCCACACTCTCATGAATCTCGAGAGTTCCTTTCGGAAACCTCCCTTTCCACTGAGCCGGAAGAGCATAAGGTTGGTGGGAACTCAGAGTGAAAATGCCAGCAAAAAAGGGCTGCTGAAGTTTTGCCATCTCCGCATTCGCAAATTGCAAATAAGGCCCATCGAAAATGCCCCACTGCCCATCGAAATCACTCGCGGGCCCTTTGTAATCTTCGCGTGAATAGTAACGTTGAATCCCATGGGAAAGTGCATAGGCTTCAAAGCCCATAGACCCACGAGCGGCTCCATGAAAAAATGTTGTCGCATACCCCGAATCTTTCAGACGTGTGGCGACACCTTCAAGCGGCATGCCTTGAGCATTGGATTTTGAGAACGGAACTTGTTGCACTGACGGCACACCATCAAAGAGTGATGACAGAACTTCGATGGATCGACGGCCATTGGCAAAATGGCGCGGGAATAGCGCGCCCTGCCCTGCGAGTTCTTTCAAAAAAGGCGTGAAGCCTTCTTCAAAATATTCGAGGGAGACACTTTCCAGGATCAGCAAAACAACATTGTGTTGGGGATGGCCCGGATAGTTGGGGCCTTGATGAATTGAGGTGAGTTGTTTACGCAATTCCTCCTCTGAGAACCACGTTTTCTTAATGGTTTTGGGAGTATTGAACGTACGCAAAAAATGATAGGGCGTATTGAGTGTGAGGTGACCAAGTTCATTGGCCCCCTGAACGAAAGCAGACTGCACATGAATGGATTTGTGCTGAAGACCACCGCGGACACTGATGAAACAAAGCGAGACGAGGACGATCCAACTCGGCACCGCCCACTTCAAAGCGAGATGGCGGCCGTAAATTTTACGCCCGACACTGCTATCCATCCACCACAGTAAACCTGCAACGATGAGACCGATGACAGGCAGATACCAGTAGTACTGCATCACCTGCAGCAGCTGTTGCCACAGATCTTCACCGAGTGAACTAAAAAACTCGATCGAAAGTCTTTTACCGTTAAAAGTAAAAAGTTCGATGTCATTAATAGAGCCGATGAGAAAGGACCCGTTAAGTACGAAGAAAATTCCTCGCTCCAATTTTTCAGGGAAACGTGGAATGGCAGCGATGATGAGAAAAAGAGAATTGATCCAACAGAGTGCGGCCCAATCAAAGCGCAGGCCATGCACAAAGCTTCCGAAAAGAGTGCTTACACTATGGGCAGCATACAGCTCCCCATGGGCCAACATAAACGCCAAACGCACCACCGAATACACTCCCATCAGGAAGAGCATTCGTAGTGCCAACACTTGAAACGGTTTTGTATTCATAGGCAAAAAAAAAGCCCTCTTTCGAGGGCTTCTTAAAATAAGGTGGGTGCATCTTGCTATTCTCACACCTAGTTACCCAGGCACTACCTTCGCCGCAACTGAGCTTGACTTCCGGGTTCGGGATGTGA
>JAKFUR010000011.1 GCA_021732585.1 Bacteriovoracaceae bacterium | reverse complement strand
AGGATAGTCTTGGTATGTTTTATGGCCAGAAGCGTAGTCAAGGCGTGGCCGTCGTTTCTAAACTTAATGAAGAGTTTTTCCTAAACGCCGTTCGCGATCAAAAGAATGCGCGCTTCTTTCCGGTCCAAAGCTACGATTTGCCGACTGCGGGAATCATAGATTTCTTTTCTCAAAAGAAAGCTGAGGAGAAGGAAGGGGAGAACCTCATTCGTCCCGTTGCTCTGGAGATCTGGTGCATTCCTGCTTTACTGATGCTTTTGACGGCTTATGGCCTAAGATTCATGAAGCCCTTTGTGATTTTACTTTGCTTGAATCTACTTCCAGTCTGGGCGCAAGAATCAAGCGAGGAAGGTCCAGAGATTCCTCCAGAAATTCAAACTCGAATTCAGCAGCTCAAACAAGGTGAACTCGACAGAGAAGAGCGCATTAATCTTGCCGATCAACTAGTTAAGTTGCGCATGCACGATATGGCGCAAGGACTGTATGAGGAGAATCTTACCCAAGAGGATGTCACGGAACGCCCCGAGTCTTATTTTAATTGGGCTACATCAGAGCTTGAAACGGGGAAGATTGATTCTGCATTCCAGCGCTATGAGCAACTGGAAGAATCAGCTAAGAAAGATGACACTCAGCCCGATTTCTTGAAGCGTATGCGTGAAAACATCAAGCGCGCGGTCGTACCTCCTCCCAAAAAAGAAAAGAAGGACAAGAAAGACGAGGAAGATAAGAAGAACGAACAACAAGATAAGGACCAGCAGCAGGGTTCGGGCAAGGATGACAAAGGCGAAGAGAAAGGCGGAAAGTCATCCCAAAGCAAGCAGGGTGAGGGCAGCAAGAACGAGAAGGAAGGAAAAGAAGGCGATAAAAATCCTTTTGATCCCAAGAATAAAGACAAAGGTGAAGAAGAGAGATCTGATAAAGGCGACAAGAAAAAAGATGATGCTGGCGGTGGAGACAAAGAAGAACAGAAAGATAAAGGACAAGACACTCGACCTGACGGGGAAAGCAAAGACGGAGAGAAAAAGAAGGTGAGTGGAAAGATTTCTCCACTTCTTCAGCAGCTTAAGCAGGACGACAGAAAGCTACAACTCAAGCTTCTTGATACCTCGACCCAAAAGAGAACCGAACGGAAAAAGAAGGATTGGTAATGGGAACTTGGTTAATGAGAGTTTGGCTCGCATTAATGATTTGGCCGGCTTTGTGTCTGGCGGCGAGCCCTGTGGATATCAGTACGAATCCGAAAGACCCCATCAAAGGAGAGGTTTTTCAGATCCTCTTCCGTTGCCAAACGGAGAGCAATATTCAACCGGAAATTAGTTTTGAGCCAGTGGGGTTCGAAGTACTAGGTAAGCAGGCGCAAGGTCTCTCGACACGCACTGTTTTTAGCCAGGGTAAGTATACGACCTCTCGAGAGATCCTTATTTCTTATGATGCCAAAGCTTCAAAAGCGGGTGTTGTGAGTCTGCGTAATTTGGTAGTTAAAATCGATAATCGCATTGAGCGTGACCCCTCGGTCGACATTTTGGTTTCGGAGACGCCACCTGAACCAAAGCTAGTTTTTGTTGCGGCCGAAGTTTCAAAGAAGTCTGTCTTTGTAGGTGAAGGAATAATCGTTCGTTACCATGTTTTCAAAAAGACGGCGTTGCAGTCTTTTGACATTAAGAAATATCCTAAGCTTGACGGCTTTATGAAGCGTTACCTCCAAGAGAATGAGAATCCTCACAGGGTAACAATTGATGGAGAGCTTTTTGCAAAGTCGCTTATCTATTCCGTGAGACTTTATCCTGAAAAAGCAGGCAAACTTGTCATTGATCCCATGGAGGTCAGTGCCACATACGCACAGGATATCTACGGTAATATGGGATTTGGCTTCGGTCTTGGCATGCGCGACTTGAAGACCAAGACTCTATCGAGTCCGCCTGTGGAAATTGATGTTAAGGCCTTGCCTGAGGCCAATAAGCCGACTTCATTCACAGGGCTTGTAGGTCCACACAAGTTTGAGCTTAAGCCAGGTCAAAATCAAATCCTTGTGAATGAACCTTTGGAAGTACGTCTCACAATTTCAGGCCCAGGTAATTTGGAGAATCTCGAAGCTCCTGCGCTATGGGCGGTGCCCCAGCTTGAAAAATTTGATGCAAAGTCAGACTTAAGTCTTGTGGGAGCCGAAAGTGCGATCAAGGTATTTGATTACACCTATCTTGGGAAACAGGGAGGTCAAATTCCGGCCCTCCCCCTAGAGCTAAGCTATTTCGATCCAGACGGTGGTCGCTATGAAAGAATCCAAGAACAACTTCCGTCTATAACAGTCGCGGGTAATGCGAATCCAGATGTACAACCTACTGGGCCAAAAGAAAAAGCTAGCGATTCTGCGAGCGAGCCAGATGCTACAAATGTCGCCCCTAGGTTTATGGGTGAAAACCGCTGGTGGCTGCAGATGGGCTTTTGGTGGGGAGTTCTTGCTTTAGTGGCAATTCTCCTAATCTCTCGTCGCTATCAATACGTTTGGGAAAACATAAAATCAAATCGCACACCTATGGACGCCGACTTAAAGAAACTGGCCAGCGGCCAGTTCGCTGTCGCGGAACTTGTAAGAGTGCTTTATCGCCTGTCTCCAGAAAGCATAAGTGTGCGTAACGCGATTCAGGAATCAAAGCTTACTGACGATGAAAAACAATATTTCATTAATCTTCTTACCCAGGTTGAGTCGGGTGAATTTATGCGTTCTAAACAAAGCGGCCCGGTTTCTATGAATGCTAAGATGCTCAAGTCACTACGGAAAAACCTGAAGGCCTAATTATGCATTTTCACGATTCAATAGACGGACTCCTAGCCCATGGATCACCGGCCATCGCGTTGACGTTTGGGAATTTTGACGGAGTTCATCTAGGTCATCAGCGTCTATTGAAAGAACTTAAGAAGAAAGCTTCTGCAAGTAATCAGGCTTTAGTCGTCATCACGTTTACGCCGCATCCTCGAAAAATCTTGCAGTCTTACGCGGAGAGATTTCTCATCAGTAGCTATCTTCAGCGTCGCAAATGGCTTTCTGATGTAGGTGTAGATCACTTGGTAGAGATCCCGTTCACTCGTGATTTTAGTACCCAGGGGGCCGCGACATTCTTGGATAAGCATGTCCTGATTTATAAAAACATTAAGACAATTTTCTTAGGATGGGACTTTGCTTTTGGAAGTAACAAAGAAGGTGATGCCGCTTTCGTGAAGAAACATTGTGCACACAATTCTATCGATGTGGAGGTTTGCCCTGCCTATCCAGTAGCGGATCTAAAAGTCTCATCGTCAGTTGTCCGAGAGAGTCTGCAAAAGGGCGACATGGAACTGACGCATAAACTCTTGGGACGGTTATTTTCGGTCGAGGGTATCGTGGTTAAAGGTGAAGGACGTGGCAGAAAAATTGGCATCCCTACAGCAAATCTTCAACTTGATCCTGATATTATCATTCCGCTGCGTGGAGTTTATGTTTCAGAGGCAGCTTGCAGAGGACTCGTTTATCGTTCTGTGACTAACGTAGGACACAATCCAACGTTTGAAGCTGATAAAGCATTAACAGTGGAAACGCACCTAATTGATTATTCTGGTGACCTTTATGGAGAAAATCTAGAGGTGAGATTTCTTTCGCGCCTTCGTGATGAGCGCCGCTTTCCAACTGTGAATGATCTCATCGCCCAGCTCCATCTTGATATTGATAAGGGGAGAGGTTTTAAAATTGATTAAATTAGCGTTGATTGGCAAAAGGATCGCCCACTCGTTATCACCGAAGCTTTATAAAGAGTTTTTGGGGCCCGTTGTGCACTATGATTTACTCGACATCAGTTCCGCTGCTCTCCTACCAACGATTGATAGTCTTCGCTCAGAGGGGTATCAAGGGATAAACATTACCACTCCTTGGAAAGAGCACTATCTTTCAATATCGATTCCGGAGGCACTCCAATGGGGTGCCGTGAATTGTATTCGCATCACTCCCACCTCGGCTTTCGCCACAAATACAGATGCAACTGCCTTGTTGGATCTAGTTCCGCGCATACAGCAGCAAACGTGTGCCATAACTTGGGTGGTGCTTGGAGATGGGGTCCTTGCCCGCATGGCGATGAAGATATTGCGAGAGTTGGGGATATCAGCGACAAATTATGCTCGTCGCAAAGGTGACGACCTTACTCAGTTAAACCTGCCCTCGCTACATACGGTGACAGGAACTAAAATTGTCATCAATGCCTGTTCTCGCGATTTCAATTTTACAGGAAAGCTCGATGGCACATGGGTTTTTTGGGATTTTAACTACGCTCATACTCATCACGCAAAGACACTTCCGCAGGTTTGTAGCGCGTACATAGATGGTCTGAGTTTGTTAGAAACCCAAGCACGACACGCGGTTAAATTCTGGGAATTACAAGATAAGGATTCAACTTCGGGTACTTAGCTTCCGAAAGGTAAATATAGGTAATTTGGGTATTTAAAGGCGTCATCATGATCCGTAAGGAATTCATCGACGTTGTCACCAACACAGGGATGGCAACGCTCAAGGAACTACGTCGTCTTTCCATGGGGAAGGATGACGAGGTGTCGGAGTTTGAACTCCTGCGCATGCCTTATTTCGATGAAAACAAATTCGCGAAGATTGTATCTGAAAAATATTCGATGACCTTCATTGATCTAAAAAATGCAAAAGTCCCAGCGGACACACTTTCAAGTCTTAAAAAACGTCTTGTTATCAAATACCGTGCGATCCCTATTCAGAAAACGGCTGGTAAAGTAACACTTGCTACGTTCGATCCAACTGTTCCCGCGGAAGCAACAAAGGAACTCTCGGATCATTTCAAAAAACAAGTCGAGTTCATCCTTACAAACTTATCTTCATGGAGAAAACTTTTCTCTGGGATTAAAGATTCGGTAGACGACCTGCTTGGAAACATTGTCGAAGTCACCGGTGCTACGGGTAGTGACGAAACCGTGCGCGCCGAAGATATCGGGGATGACGTTGTGACATTCGTGAACAGGATGTTGGCAGAAGCTTTTGTAAAAAAAGCATCAGATATTCATGTCGAGCCTTACGAAAAAAACTTTCGTATCCGCTTTCGTATTGATGGCTCCTTGGTTGAAGCAGCCTCACCGCCTAAAAGCATGATGGCTTCGATCGTCTCTCGTCTCAAAATTATGTCTCAGATGGACATTTCTGAGAAAAGAAAGCCACAAGATGGCCGTATCAAACTTCTGATTGGAGGTAAGCCCATTGATTATCGCGTTTCATCACTCCCCACTTTGTTTGGTGAGAAGATGGTTATGCGATTGTTGGATTCCTCCAACCTCCAGCTCGATATGACGAAACTTGGATTTGAGCAAAAGCAAATTGATGTGTTTAAAGAAGGCATCTATCGTCCCTACGGTATGTGTCTTGTTACTGGCCCAACAGGTTCTGGTAAGACGACAACATTGTATTCGGCGCTATCGGAACTCAACACGCCTGATAACAATATTTCGACGGCAGAAGATCCGGTGGAATTTAACTTGGAAGGTGTAAACCAAGTTAACGTCCGAAAAGATATCGGTCTCACATTCGCTTCATCACTCAAAGCGTTCTTGCGGCAAGATCCCGACATCATCATGGTCGGTGAGATTCGAGACTTAGAAGTTGGTGAAATTGCCGTTGAAGCGGCCCTTACGGGTCACTTGGTTCTTTCTACACTCCATACTAACGATGCGGCGGCTACTGTTACACGCCTTCTCAACATGGGGATTGAGCCTTTCCTCGTAGTAGCGGCGCTTAATGTGATCGTTGCTCAACGTCTATGTCGTAAAATTTGCATTAATTGCCGTGAAGAAAAGAAAGTGGGCCTTGAGGAACTCATCGCATGTGGATTTGCCCCAGCTTCCGCAGAGAAGATTAAGGTGTATATCGGCCGTGGCTGTGAAGCCTGTAACAACAC
>JAKFUR010000074.1 GCA_021732585.1 Bacteriovoracaceae bacterium | reverse complement strand
ATTCGAGATTTGCATCGACCCATCCATCCACGTCCACAGCGAAGTCGTCTTGCGGGAGATTCTCCCAGCTTCGACCATGGGGAGGATTTTTTTCGATGGCCTGTTGGATGGCGAGAATTTTAGCACTAACTAGTTCTTCGGCAGCATCGATCTGGGCAGGAGCACGCCTCTTGAGGGACTGCTGGCTTTTTTGTGGGCGGAAAATGTGAACCTCTTCTCCCGATGTCACATCCTCGACAAGATGCTCGAGGTTCATCATCAAACCCAAACCAAGAATGAGAAAGCAAAGATGTGGGAGCCATCTCATGGGACTAAACCACTTTTCCAAGAATCAATTTCCAAGCGAATCAAACTATCGTCCAGTAGCGCTATATCTGTTTGACGATAGATAGCGACGCCGTAGCGATCGAGGGCCCCGTAGGCGAGCAGGCGCTCAGTCGGATCTGCTGATTTTAGAATGGGCAGTGACTCATGGCCTTGGCCATATTGAGCGAGTACGCGATAAGCAAAATAACCACGATAATCAAATTTGCGAGAATGAGCGATCTGTTGCGCGATGGCGACTTTCTCTTGAGCACTCAACTCGTCCATGATGCTCAACAGACCATTGGCCCAGCTGTCGACCTCATCCAAAAATTCTTCGCGTGGAAGTGTTTCCCAGTTCTGCGCCTCAGGTGGATGGGTGGCGAGTTCGCTGACCACGGCTTCGCGAATTTTGGCCACACGGGCCTGACGGTCTTGCATGAGGATAATGGATTTTCCTGGGAGGCGTTCGGCCAGGACCACACTGCGGGTCTTAGGGGCAACAACATTGGCCACTGCTGCGGGAGCGCGCTGACGAGTTTCAGACGAACCCAGGATATGGGCGAGAACAGCAAAGAGCATGACGGCGATCAATGAGCGCATGAGGCATTCTAAAAGGCTGCATGGCCCTCAGACACAAAGCCTTCAAAATGGAGGAGTTAGCAGCTTGGGGTTAAAAAGCTAAAGCCCTAGATTCGTGGCAGCTCGGCTCCCCAGCGCTCACAGAGATGGGTGAGGGCCACACCGTGGTCCTTGATCTCAAAAGAGGGAGTATTCATCAGCTCCAGCGCGATTGTCTCTCGGCCATCTAGATCGAGAAAACGCGGCAGTGTCTCGCGAAACAATTCCACCGTTTCAGGGGTGCGACTCATATGACAGATGGCCTTGAAGCATTTCCACAGATGCAGCGGATGAGAGTTCATATCCGCCATGAGATACTCAAGTTGATCAGGGAATTTTTCACAGGCGAGCCACTCATTTAAAACACCTTCACGGTGCAAACGATCGATCTGGCGGTAAAAACCAATCTGGCCCAAGCGCTCGGAGTTGGCGTGAAAGAAATGATCGGCATGAATGAGATCATGAAACGCAAAACTCAAGGGATCACGTTCACCTAGGATCATTTTTGAGAGCCAGGCTTCTTGGTGAAACAAAGTGACGCAACGTTTGCCCTGGGTTTGTTGCTCCAGCACTTCGGCCACAGACGGCACACGATCCATCAACACCAAGGGATAAGCGCCCGTGCTCATCGACAGCAGCGCGCGATGAACCGGCTCCGGTGTCGCACGAAAAGCACGATGAGAGAAAAGCAGACCCAAAGTCGGGTAGCGCTCAAGCAGCTCGCGTTCTTCCTCGTTCCAATCAAAACTGGGAATCTCAGACCAAGGGATATGGAAGTCATGGGCACAAACCGCGTCTTTGCGATGCGCTCCCCACCAACCACGGGGATGACGAACACGCAGGTAGTGCAAAGTCCACAAGGCGGCGTAGAGTGGTTGTGGAAGATTCAACTCACGCAATGTTTTCAAACGCGCGGCCAGTATCGGAGCTTCGATTTGAAGCTCAGAAAGTGATGCCAGAACTTTTTTAAATTTTCCCCGCCGTATTCCGCTGGCGCGAGGTACAATTTCAGTCATAGGCGGCAGATTAGCAAAGTTGCCCCTACACCTGCAAGGAGGCACGGATGCATTGGGACACTCTCGCTAGTATTTGGCACAGAAATGCGCAAAAGAATGGTCTGAAAGTTCGTTTTCTTGATTGGAATCACGACATCAAGTTCTTCATGATCACCGGTGAGTCAGAAGACGGCAAACGCCTGGTGGGCAAGCTCGACAACGGTGAGAGCATCAGCTTTGCGAAATTCTCACGCGGCTGGGCGCTTTACGGTATCGACAACGAGCACGCTGCCAAGGCAATCTAGCCTCACTTATGGCACCGGCCTACAAAACCAAAATTGAACAGCGCACGCTCGCTGGCAAAACATTCGTCCTCGAAACCATCGAAGATCTCGACGACGCTATCATGTTGCTTTGTGAAAGCCTGGGCGAGCATCCCAATCCATTTGCAGAAGACTTGTGTCCGTACTACGGCGTGCTGTGGCCCTCGGGCGAAGGCCTTGCTCAAGCGGTAGCGGCCCGTGCGCAAGAACTCAAAGGCAAACGCATCGTGGAAGTGGGCTGCGGTTTAGGTTTTCCCTCTCTCTTGGCCCAGTACTTAGGCGCGAATGTCCTTGCGACGGATTTTCATCCTGACGTGGTGAACTTTCTGGCGCGCAATGGCCGGCATAATTCACTGGAAGTTCCCTACAAGCGCTTCAATTGGCGCGATCCCGCCGATGCCATCGGGCAGTTTGATATTGTGATGGGTTCAGATGTGCTTTATGAGCCTAAACATCCGGGGGATGTCGCTGCAGGTTTTCAGCGTTTGCTTGCTCCAGGCGGTGAAGTCTGGTTAGCGGATCCGGGCCGAGGGTATTTGCAGAAGTTTGTGGATGAGATGGAAAAGGCGGGGTTCAACCATTCGCTTGAACCCCAAACCGTAGGAAGCGTAGAAATTTACTATTTCCGCTTCAGAAAAAACTAAAAATTAGAAAGCGTTATTGAGCTTAACTTTCTGAACAGACGCACCTTGAGTAGAGGTGATGTTGCAGAAACGATCGAGCTTGAAGATCAAAACTTGTTCTTCAATCTTACGGCCGTAGCGCTCAGTTTCGATGACAGTGTGAACGAGCGCGCTGTTGTTATCAGCGACGAGCTCGTCTTCAAGCAACAAAGTGCCCATCTTTAAAGTGCGGACTTTTTCTACACGATTGAACTCGGCAGAAATGAAATCCTTAACAACGTACTCGGCTTGAGTTCTTCCGCAGGCGAAGGCCTGAACAGAAATAAATGCGGCCACGATGGCGATGAGAAAACGCATGAGATCCTCCAAGAATCAAAATGGGTGAGGTGGTTTACCACGCTCACCCACTGGAGGACAAAAAGAATCGGATATTTGTTTAGTACTTTACGCCGCAGCCGTAGGCCTTGGTTGAAGCGAGGAGAATCTTCTGACCGTTAAGAGTTGCGTCAACAGCTTCAGAGACGTAGTTCTTCGCGCCTTTAATATCCGCTTGATCAGCCGTTGCTTTGTCGTCGATCGCACCTTGGTAAGCGAGGCGGCCTTCTTTGTTGATCACGTACATGTGAGGCGTGACCTTGGCTTCGAAAGCGCGACCCACTGTGCCATCAACATCCAATAAAATCTCTGTAGCGGCTGAATTGTATTTCTTGGCTTCAGCAAGGGCGCCTTTTGCATCCTGGTAGCCTTGTGCGCCTACTTTAGAAGAGATGATCGAGTACCAGAGAACACCCTTCGCTACGGCGTCTTTCTGGAGCTTTTGCATATTGCCTGAGTCGTAGTGCTTACGAACGAACGGGCAACCGTGGTTCAACCATTCGAGAACGACGACTTTACCTTTCTGTGCAGTCAGAGAAATTGTTTTGCCGCTCGCACTTGGAAGCGCAAAGGCAGGCGCAAGGTTACCGTTTTCTACGGCAAAAGCGCTAAGACTAAAGAGACACAGGACGGCAGCGAGGATTCTCATTTTCTACTCCTTGAAGTTTGGCTTGTTGACTTTGGTCCGTGAACGCCACTGTGAGGAAGCACCATAGTTGGGCTTCTTCCTCTTCAGTGAACTTCACATCACGGGGTAAATCTTCCGCCATGGCCAGGAGTCGGGCCAGCTGATTTTCGCGATTTCTTTCGATTGTCAAAGGTGTGTTGTAATTAGTGAGCGTCTCTTGCCAGACGAAATTCATCAGACCCTTCTCTGGCGCGTCGTAGAATTCAATAACTTCCCAAAGATTCTTGAACACACCGTTGTGCATGTAGGGATCAGTGATGGCGATATTGCGCAAAGGCGAAACGCGGAACATGTATTTGTCTTCGTCTTTGCCGGTGGCGTTGTAGAGACCGAGATCATCCGTGCCGGGAAGACCGAGTTGCGGAGTGCCGACAGCATCCCAATCGAGGGCCGAAAGATGCATGCCACCGTGGCAATTCGCGCACTGGCCTTTTTCAAAATAAACCAAGGCGCCTTTCTTCATTTCTTCAGAGAGCACCGAGCGTTCGCCTTTCATGTAGCGATCCCAGGGCGTGTTGCCGGCCCAGAAAGCGTGACGTTGAAATTCTGCGAGTGCGTTGCCCACGTGGCCGATATTGATGTCGGTGGTGCCGAAGGCGTCGAGGAACTGTTGGCGATAGCTCGCACCACGCACACCATTTAGAAGGCGATCTACCACATTTTTCCATGCCTCAGCGCGGGTGAGCAGTGAGCCTTGGCCCAGCATTTCTTCGGGAGTCGCGATCGGGAAGAGCGCTTGCACCGCCAACACAGAATCAAGAGTGGTGGCGATGTCTTTTAATTCTGGATCCGCGCCATTCAAACCGGCTTCCGGTGTATTCCAAAAACCATTTTCATCTTTAGAGACGCGGCCATCCCAAAAGAGGTGTGTGGCACTGTCGACGCCGAGGTTATAGAGAGGAGGAGTGTTGCGCAGAAGAACAGCTCCACTCGCTTGATGGCGCATAGTCCCCATGCCGCGCGCGCCTTCACCCAAGGAGAGTGGAAGACCATCGCCAGTGCCGAAGGCCGGCGAGTGGCACTGCACGCAGTTGGTGTTGTTTTTTCCGGAGAGCAAAGGATCGGTGAAAAGATTTTGTCCGAGGACATAGACCGCTTCGCGCTTAGGAGTTGGGTTCTCCATGGGAACCATCTCGAACTCTTTAATATAGGCCTGGAGTTTTTGGTCGATGGTCTTGCCCGTTTTGGCAAAAGAGAGAGTTGAAAAAAGTGTCAAAGCCACAAGTGCGAGCATGTTGATCCCCATGATTTAGATGTGAAGGAACATATGTTTGGGCTGCCAAACTGTCATGAAGAAAATCACGACGCATTGCGCTGTATTGAAATAATTACCGAAAGTTGGCAGGGGGTAATACACTTTAATCATACCCTTGCATGGAGGCATGGATGCGCTTGAAGTACCTGGGCCACTTAGGCCTGATCTTAGTCGCTGGCTTACTTGCCACATTTCTTCCCCACGTTGAACAGCTCAAAACCGGCGGCCCGCTGAATCCAGGCGACACGGCGTGGATGCTAACGGCTTCTGGACTGGTGTTGTTGATGACGCCAGGATTGTCGTTCTTCTACGGCGGCATGGTTCGCAAGAAAAACGTCATCTCGACGATGCTGCAATCTCTCGTCGCTCTCGGTGTGATCACTGTGGCGTGGATCGCGGTGGGTTTTTCTCTGTGCTTCGGAGAATCCATCGGCGGAGTCATCGGTAATCCCATGACGTTTTTTATGTATCAAGGTGTGGGCATGCAAACCCATCCGGATTTTTCACCTACCATTCCTTTCGCGCTCTTCTCTTTGTTCCAATTGAAATTCGCCATCATCACACCAGCGCTTGTCTCGGGTGCATTTGCTGAGCGCGTGAAGTTCTCGAGCTACATGGTGTTCATGGTGCTGTTCTGTTTGTTTATCTATGCGCCCTTGGCGCATATGACCTGGCATCCAGAAGGCATTCTTAGAAATTGGGGCGTGTTGGATTTTGCAGGCGGTACCGTGGTGCATATTTCTGCCGGTATGGCAGCGCTGGCTGGTTCAATTTATCTCGTGCCTCGTAAAGAAATCTCTCATGATGC
>JAKFUR010000166.1 GCA_021732585.1 Bacteriovoracaceae bacterium | reverse complement strand
GCGTGACTTGATCAATTTTTCGAAAACAAAGTTCATACCATCTTCTCGAACGCGCAAAACATCGAAGAGTCAGTTATCAATTCTGACCTCGTGATCGGTGCGGTCTTGGTTCCGGGCGCAAAAGCTCCGAAGCTTGTAACTCGTGACATGATCTCAAAAATGGGCAAAGGCTCAGTGGTTGTGGACATCGCTGTTGACCAAGGTGGCTGCATCGAAACTTGTAAGCCAACCACCCACGAAAACCCGACTTTCATTGTTGATGGCGTCGTTCACTACTGCGTAGCGAACATGCCGGGCGCCGTAGCTCGCACGTCGACCTTCGCTTTGACCAACGTGACCCTCAAGTACGCCCGTATGATCGCTGGCATGGGTGTAGACAAGGCCATCATGAAGGACAAGCCTTTGCGCCTCGGTGTGAACATCTACAAAGGGAAACTCGTCTACGAGCAAGTCGCTCGCGACCTAGACCTCCCTTACACTCCGCTCGCCCTCGATAAATATCTTTAGTCTTTTCCGGTCATGGCCTATCATTAAGCCATGACCGGTAAACCCCTTTACGACAAAATTTTGCTTGGTTTGAATGGTTTGGTGGCCCTGGCAGCCGCGGGCTTAGTTTTCTACGCCCACAACAACATCAAGCCCGTCCCCACTGATCAAAAAGCTGAAGAAGCCAGTCTAGAGCAAACGGCTTTTGAAGAAAGTCAGATGAAGGCCTACGACTTCAAGTCGATGGTGGTGAATATTTATTCCGAAGGCACGCGCCTTCGTTACTTAGATGTTGAGCTCGGAGTGCTGCCCTTCAAAGAAGCCGACAAAGTGCTCATCAAAGAGCGCGAATATATTTTCAAGAATGCTTTAGTGAGTATCGCTGCGGGAATGACACCGGATGAATTGACATCTGTGACGGGCAAGATTTTGCTCGAGTCACGTCTGAAAAAAGCCACCAACGAAGCACTAGGTGCTCCGGTGGTGAAGAAAATTTTCTTTTCGAAATTTGTCGTTCAGTAAGAATTACTGACGAGTAGCAGGACTGTCTGACTCAAGAGCAACCGACTTATCAGCGTCGTCTCCCAACCCTTTCAACATCTTCGCGATCTCTTCTTTTGTGATCTTGCCCTCAGCAAGCAAACGGTCGCGCAAACGGACATCGAGCAATTTTTCTTCAAGAGCTTGGCGTAATTTCATGAAATACCTCGTGTTGAATGGGTGAAGCTAACAAACCCCGTCAAACATGTCCAGGATGCTGCCTAGTGCCAATATTCAGGTTTATCAGGATCATCTTTCTTCACGAGCTTGAGATGCTTCGCGTTGGAACTTGAGCGCTTCGTCCCTGAGGTTCCATTCAACCACCACGCCACCGCCGGTGCCGTCTGATAACGGATCAATCCAAAGCCGACCGCCATAGAGAAGAGGTGGCCCCAAGAAGCCGGATTCCCCGAAAAAAGACCCATGTAGAGCTCAACACCCGCCATAATGAGACAGAACCACTTCGCCTTCACAGGGAAGGCAAACATCAGCATGAACTGGCGATCAGGATAGAGAACAGCGTAGGCGACACATAAAGCGTAAGTGAAACCGGCCGTGCCCATGAGCACACCGCCACCTAACCATGTGCCTCGCAAAATGAGCGAGGCTAATCCGAGGTAGAGCACGCCAGCGATAAACACCGAGGTGAACAAAAACTTCAGATAGATTTTGCGGCCCCATTGCGTTTCGAGTTCAGAACCCAGAAACCACAGCGCGAGTCCGTTGAACAAAACCGCCATCAACTGAGTTTCAATCCATGGGTAAGTGAGGAGTGTGTAGAGGCGCAGCGGAAAAGTATTGCCAGGAACAAGGCCGAACCATTGAACCAAAGAGAATGCACCCAAGGCATGGCCAATGGAGTGAAGCAAAAACAGCGACACCAACGTGATCAGCAAAACTTTATTAACGGGTGTTAAAGGAGGGGCTTGATTCATGAGTGATGTCTTCCGGTAGAAATTTCGATGAGAACGCCGCCAGTCGATTTTGGATGAATGAAATTCACCATGCAACCACCAGCGCCCGGACGAGCGACGGGATAAATAAATTTATATCCGCGCGCTTCCATCTCAATCTGCTTAGCTGCGACATCCGGAACTCTAAAACAGATGTGATGAATGCCTTCGCCTTTGTTAGCGATGAACTTTCCGATGGGTGTCTCTGGGCCCGTGGGTTCGAGCAATTCGATATGCCCATGAGCATCGATGGGTGCGAATGCGGTAGTGACACCTTGATCAGCCACGAGTTCACGGCCTGGTTCAAACTTCAAACCGAGGTCTTCCCACACGCGCATCCGATCATCCAATGACGTCACGGCAATGGCGATATGATCTAAAATACAGTCTTTAAGTTCTGGAAGCATGGAGGCATTATGCCTCCAAAAGAGACGACTCGGCTAGAGATCGGGTGGATCAATTGCTTCATCACAAGCTGTCGGACTAGAAGGGTCAAACGTTGGATTGAGACCCGCTGGTGGCGGCTGACACGTGCCGGCCTTACAGTCACCGAACTCTTGTGAGTTATAGCAGCGCTTGGCACAGGTGGTATTCCCTTGTGGATCAGTTCCGGTTTTTACGATGTAGCAGTTGGTCACGTTAGACTTCTGGCACCAATCTTTGGCGAGACAGAATTGACCGTAGGGCTTGTTACAAAGCACGGGCGGAGTCAGGGTGTTGTCGTGCACACCACAACGGCCTGTTGAAAGATTACAGCACAAGCTTGAGCACTCGAAGTCAGAAGAACAGCTGGTTCCGATCGGCAAGTTACCAACGCTTGGCGCTTGCTCTACACATTGAGTGACGAGCTCATTGTTCCAGCAACGGCTGTTGTAGCAGCACTCGCCGCTACCGCACTGATTTGAGTTCGAGCATGTTTTGAAGTTGCTGTAGAGATAGTCATTACCTTCGCCAGAAATCTGGGTGGCACGGACTAACTGGAGAACCACGTCTGAAGTTTCGGCCACTGAAATCAGCGTGCCGTCTTCGTTCACGGTTAAAATTTCAATCTTACCGGTGGCATTACATGAACCGATGTTTTCGCCAGCGAAGTTCACACTCTGCACACGCAAGTTACAGCCATCCACCAACTCGGTGATTCCACCCGTCGGCTGTGACGTCGGTGTCTTGGTATCGAGCGAGAGAAGATCCGTCTTGAGGTACTTCACATCAGTGTTGAGGTTCATGTAACCAAAACGTGGGAAGAGTTTTGAATGATGGAGATGCATGAGATCAAGAGTCTCACCGAAGGTCGGTGCCACGGGATAAAGTGGTGCGAAGTCAAAGAGACCATTCGGACCGAAAACGGCATCTTCAGTAATTTCCCAGTTGTTGGCGTTGATCGCTTTGAAAGGGCCGAAGTAGCCCACAGCTTGTGAGTAAATTACAGCGTTACTGGCGTTACGTTGCTCGAGGGTGCCGGCCTGACCGAAGATACCGAACGACAAATCCTGCACCCCGGTTCCAGTCGTGGCATTGGAAACGCCCGAAGAGATGATGGTCGGAACACTCAATGATTTATCCGGCAAACAACGATTTAAGAACGTCGAGGGAGCTTGGTGATAATAACCACGTTTATCGAGAGTTAAGTCAACGTTAGGTTGTGAAGGATACACTGCCGTGCTCACACCTTGAACGAGAGCACGGTCCACCACTTTGGCATAAGTATAAAGACATTTTTCATCTGGATCGGCCGAACCATCCGCTTTCAATCCATCACAAGCGCCTTGGCCATTGAAAGTATTGTCGTCTTGCAAACGAAGAGCGCGGCAGTACAAGCTAGGATCACGGTTGGTTTCAACCGGGTCACTCGTTGGATCAGAGTAGTCGCGATAATCGTACATGTCGTAGATCAAGCGCTGATTTGAGAAAGGTTGGTTACGAAGATCCATCACCAATACATCAATTTCTGTGTTGGGCGTAATCCCCGGAGCACGTGCGACTGTGGCCGGGACCGTTACTGTTTCCCGTGACACACCAAAAGTGAAGCGCACTTGTACGAAGCGACCAGCGAGCGAGTTGATGTTGATACCGCCAAGGTACAAAAGACCTTGGTAGTTTTTTGGGAGTGAGAGTTTGCGCACGTAAGTGCCGGCACCAGAAAGACCTGTGCCTGTGAAGTAAGTTGGATAATCAGCCGTGGTAATTCTCGGTTCAACGAGATTGCGAATTTCAACTCTCGGAGGTGCAGCTGTTACAGCGCCACCGCCAGAACCGGATGTGGTAACGCCCACTCCACCCGTTGATCCGCCGGTTGTACCTGGTGCAATGTTCGCGCTGGCGAGTTCACGCTTCGGCGCCTCTTGGCACGACGCCAGCAACACGGTCATAACCGTGAGCAAAACGACGAGACTATGGTGAGACGTACGTTGCAAGAGACTCTCCTCTAGCCTTCTTATCGACCTAAAGGCGCGAGACTTTTAACTTCTCTTCTATTCTAAGGGGGGGAGAAAATTTGCCTGGGGGGAAGCTTGCAACTAGCCGGAATACGGTTATGACAGAGGAATAATGCCTGAGTGAGATGCCCAGGTTTTGCCTCACTCGATGATTTCAAAGGTCCCCTTCTGACGATTCTTGCGAAAGCCCGGAACCGGATAAAGACGACCGTGGAAGGTAACCCAATAGCCGGGCTTCACCATATGAGCAGCGAAAATCGCCTCCACCACATTTTGAGTGGCGTCCGAATCTTCAAAACCCATAGGCTTCATCGCTCCGGTGAAAACCACCGGCACTGCTGGTTTGGGAGCGCTCTCGGAACAAAAACTCGAGGTGATATCCATCGTGTCTGTGCCATGGAGAACCACAATGGGAAAACCCTGTTTGGCGTATTCCTGAATTTCCTGGCAAATCAGCTCGCGGTCACTCTCATCCATGTAGAGCGAATCTTTTGCCATGAGTGATTTCACGCGAATGTCGGTGTAGGGCAAACGGAGTTTTTGCAGGATGGTGTTCTTGATGATGGTGTCCCGATTCTGCAGCGTGCCTTCACTCTCATCGTAGATCTTTTCGATAGTTCCGCCCGTGGTCAAAATGATCAGCGGACGTGGATCGTTGGGGGCCATAAAAACTCACCCGGTCGCCCTTGACTCTGGGCCAACCGTCTCCATATTGTTTCAATCAATTTACCACATTGTTTTGGAGGACTCCATGGCCCGCTCAGGAAGTATTTCAGTTAAAACCCAAGACATCTTCCCTATTATCAAAAAATGGCTTTACTCAGAGCATGACATTTTCTTGCGCGAGCTGGTTTCTAACGCCTGCGACGCCATAACTAAGCGCCATGCTTTTGCCCGTACTGAAAACTTAGAAGCTCCCGAAGGCCAAGTACAAGTTGTTCTCAATAAAACAGCTGGAACACTCACCATTTCAGACAACGGTCTCGGAATGAGCGAAGAAGAAGTAGAGAAATACCTCGCCCAGCTCGCCTTCTCCGGCGCAGCTGAGTTTGTAGAAAAAATGAAAGCTCAAGGCCAGGACGCCGATGTTATCGGTAAGTTCGGTTTGGGCTTTTACTCGGCCTTCATGGTCGCTGATACTGTGACAGTTGATACACTCTCCTACCGCCCGGGCTCAACGGCGGTGAAGTGGACTTGCCAAGGTGATGTAGATTACACCTTCGACACCGGCACACGCACAGAAGCCGGCACCACCATCACTCTCCAATTGTCTGAAGATTCAAAAGACTTTTTGAATCGCTGGAAGACGGCGGAAACCTTGCGCCGCTACTGCGACTTCATGCCGTGGGACGTAAGCGTTTTGGATGCTGAAGAAAAAGACGCCAAGGCCGAAGTGATCAATGAGCGCGAGCCGTTGTGGAAAAAAGAAGCCAGTCAGATCACCGATCAAGATTACAAAGACTTCTACAAAAAACTCTTCCCGATGGATCCAGAACCTCTTTTCTGGTTGCACCTGAACGTTGATCATCCTTTCACGCTTAAAGGCATTTTGTATTTCCCAAAAGTGAATATGCAAAAGCCGATGCAGGAACAAGGCATCAAGCTCTACTGCAAACAGGTGTTTGTATCTGACTCGGTGAAAAACGTGTTGCCGGATTTTCTCACCCTCTTGAAAGGTGCGATGGATTCGACCGATATCCCACTGAACGTGTCGCGTTCAGCACTGCAAGGTGATCCGAACGTGAAGAAGATCGCCAACTACGTGGTGAAGAAAGTCGCGGAAGGAATCAAAAAGTTAGCTAACTCGGATCGCGAACGTTTTGAGAAAGTCTGGGAAGATATCGGTCTCTTTGTGAAGTACGGATGTATCTCTGATCCGAAGTTTGATGAAGTGGCACGTGGTTCAGTGCTCTTCAAGAACTCTGAGAGCAAGCTCGTTACATTGGAAGAATACATCACGGCGATTCCTGAGAATTACAAAACGAAATTAGTGGATACCATCCTCACTCATGACATGCTCACCGGTGATGAAGGACTCCGCCGCCAGCTCTTGCAGGAAGGGATCCAAGCGATCGGTCTTGATCAAATGATCGACCCGCACTTTACACAGCA
>JAKFUR010000018.1 GCA_021732585.1 Bacteriovoracaceae bacterium | reverse complement strand
GAAAGCAACCAATAGTTTTGAAAAATACATCACCAACGAAGCAGATTTGGTAGGTCTGCCGGATTCATTTAAAGAAGCTTCCGCTGAGGCCGCCGAGAAAAAATGCAAGAAGGGCAGCTGGCTTATCACGCTTGATTACCCCATGCTCATTCCGGTTCTGACTTATTCTAAGAACCGTGAGTTGCGCAAAGAAATCTTCATGGCCAACTCGTCGAAGTCTTTTGGCGGAGAGTTTGATAACCAAGCGAACGTTTTGCTTATTACCAAAATGCGCCATGAGCGCGCGCAACTTTTGGGCTATCAGACCCATGCGCATTTCGTGCTTGAAGAGCGCATGGCCTCTGAGCCAGCGAAAGTGAATGCCTTTTTAGAAGATTTGCAAACCAAAGCAAAGCCGCAGGCCCTGAAGGAAGTGGCGCGAATTAAAGCGCTTGCGCTCGAGCTTGATGGGATCCAACAGATTGAGCGCTGGGATAGTGCTTACTACGTAGAGATTTTAAAGCAGCGCGAGATCGGTCTGGATGAAGAACTTTTACGTCCATACTTTCAATTAGAGAAAGTTGTCGACGGTGTGTTTGCCGTCACGAAACGTCTCTACGGTCTGGAGTACAAAGAGGTCTTTGATCTTCCTAAGTATCACGAAGACGTTCGTATTTTCGAAGTCAGTGACGCCAAGAAAGGCTTCATTGGTTTGTTTTATATGGACTTCTTCCCACGAGAAACTAAACGCGGAGGCGCATGGATGACCAATTTGTCAGACCAAGGTCTCATTCGTGGCGAGGTTCGTCGTCCTCACGTCGGAATCGTTTGTAATTTCACGAAGCCTACTAAAACGAAGCCCTCCCTTTTAACTTTGAATGAAGTGACGACGCTCTATCATGAGTTCGGTCACGCACTTCACGGCCTACTTTCACAATGCCGCTACACATCGCTCTCGGGTACAAGTGTGTACTGGGACTTCGTGGAGCTTCCGTCACAGATCATGGAAAATTGGGTGCAAGAAAAAGAGTGCCTCGATCTCTTCGCGGTTCACTATGAGAATGGCAGCAAGATTCCAGTTGAACTGGTTAAACAAATTAAGAAAGCCGGCAACTTCATGGAAGGCACGGCCACCATGAGACAGCTCACATTTGCCAAGCTTGATATGGCCTGGCATGCGGCCGATCCAAGTCTTGTGACGGACGTCGTGGCGTTTGAAACTCAGGCGACCTCTTCAACGAACTTACTTCCTTCTGTACCTGGTACCAACGGTTCATGCTCGTTCTCGCACATCTTCGCCGGTGGTTATTCAGCTGGTTACTATAGCTACAAGTGGGCCGAGGTATTGGATGCTGATGCCTTTGAGTTCTTCCAAGAAAAAGGGATATTTGATCCGATTGCGGCGAATCTTTTCCGTGAACATGTCTTAGAAAAGGGCGGCACTGAACATCCGATGGAACTCTACAAACGTTTCCGCGGCAAAGAGCCGTCGGTGGACGCACTTCTTAAACGGGCAGGCCTCACCAATTGAAAGTAAGAGACTTCGCTCACTACCAAGCAGCGCTGGCGCGCATCGCACGCGATCCTGTCATTTCCCAAGGGAAACGACGGGATGCTTTGCGTGCTCTCAATCGGGAGGTTGCGCTGGCGATGGATGCGGATTTCGTTGGGTTCTGGGTTTATGACGATGAACGAAAGCAAGTTGTATCAGAGGCCAACTTTGAAAGGTTGCAAAATGCTTGGTCTGATGGAGCTGTTCTCAAGGAGATAGATGCTCCGACCTATTTTTCCGTTCTCAAAGAAGAACGAGTCTTGGCGGTTGAGGACTGCTTCACGAGTCCCGTCACGGCCGAGTTCAAAGAAAGCTACTGCGTTCCCCACAACATTCGCTCATTGGTCGATGTACCGATTCTTTTTGATGGCGAAATAGTCGGCATCATTTGTTGTGAAATTGTTGGTGAGCAACGACGTTGGACGAGTGAAGACAAATTTTTTGCCCTTATCGCAGCAGATTTCATGGGACGAATCCTGGAGTCGGATCAACGCCGCCATCTCGCCAGTCTACTTGAGCAAGAAAACCTGCGCATGGGTGAAACTCAGCTCAAAGCACTACTCACAGCGCTCCCTTTGCCAATCGCGATGATTGATCGTGAGTCCCGATATATGGCGATGTCGGATGCTTGGTTACAGCAATACACGTTCACTGTACCTGACCCCTTTGGAGTCGCTGTCTGGGATGCACACGATCACTACCAACAAACTTGGAAAGATCGTATCATGCGTTGCCAGGCCGGCGAGAGATTAGGACTCGATGAAGAATACGTCCAACTTGAGCCCGGCAGCCATGTCTGGATTTCCTGGCAAGTTGTGCCCTGGCACAACTTACAAGGGGACATTGGTGGAGTGGTCATTGCTTGTGAAGACATCACTTATCGAAAAGAGAGCGAAGCGAAATTGAGTCAAACAGCGAAGCTCACAGCGTTAGGTGAAATGGCTGGCGGCATCGCTCATGAAATCAATAATCCTTTGAGCATCATGAAGGGCTTCATCGATCTCATGCAGAAAAATGTTTCGCGCGGGCAAGTGGACCTGACCCTCTTTTCTCAATACCTCGAAAGGTCAGCGAACACGATTCAGCGGATCTCGCGCATTGTGCAGGCGATGAAACGAGTCTCGCGCGACTCGTCGCAAGATCCCATGATTAGCCATGGTCTCAACTCCATCGTCGATGAAGTACTCGACGTCGTAAAAGAAAAGTTCCATGACAACGGTGTACGCTTGGATGTTGTTCGTCTAGCGACGGAAGTAAGAGTGCAGTGTCGTCCGGTAGAAATTTCTCAAGTCATGTTAAACCTGCTCACAAATGCGTTTCATGCCGTCGAACAAAAGCCGGGTGGGTGGGTGAGGCTTTCGGTGACAACGGTTGCAGGTCGCGCCTGTCTGGTGGTCACTGACTCAGGTCCAGGTATTGCAAAAGACATTCGCGAGAAGATCTTCCAGCCTTTCTTTACGACCAAAGATATCGGCAAAGGCACAGGCCTTGGTTTAAGCATCTCGCGCAAAATCCTAGAGAATCACAATGGGAAGTTGTTGCTGGATGAATCGGCAAAAGAGACGACCTTCATCGCAGAATTGCCGTTAGTTTGAGCAGGGCAAGTAACTAAACTTGGCCTTAAAGTCCCAGACACTCCAATCAATCTGGTTTTCCAATCTGTTCTGATCACTTTGCGAGAGGTGAGGAAAGAAATCAAGACCAGTTCTCTCTTCAATCGTCTTCACAGGCAACGCATAGGTCTGCAGACCAGATTCATTCGGAGTTTGTGTCATGAGAAAACCGATGGCAGCGCGCTTGCCATTTTTAGAACGCAATAGAACTTTGAAATGCTCGTCAGGAACGGAAACGCCCGTGCTGCCAATGCGCGGTAGATTGTCTCGTAAAACAGGCCCTGAAACGACGATGGTTTCATCGCCTTCTTTGGCCCACGCGCGTGTGAGAGTCTCAAGACTCGCCCAACGGCCCCGATTCATCTTCGGAGACTGAGGCGTGATGTTGCTCATGTAAAAAGACTCTTCCATCACTTGCTGAGACCACTTCATGTCACCGGCGGGAGCGATGTGCCCACGATCAAATCCCGACGAGCGATAGTCCGTTGGAAGAGCGCTCCCTGAACTCACGCTCGGGTCCGCACGAAAGTTGTCATCACGATCCACGCAGTCGCGCAGCTGCTCCTGACGAAGCACGTAGGCGACCCACTGAGGAACTTCGTGTGTTTCGCTATAGCCGATGGTGATGGCCGAATGTTGAATGATGTCGGAGGGGATTCTTTCTTGGGGAAGCCACACCTGTGCGTGCGCGAGAGAACTCAGCAAGAGCAGACCGATCCATTGGCCTTTCATAGAAACCTTCCTTGGTTTCTTTTATGGTCCCCTCAAGAGCTAGTTTCGTCTAGCTCTTGAGGCTTAAGATCAGTATTTAACTTTTACTTTTCCGAATGGACCAAAATCAGCGGCTTTAATCAAACCTACTTTAGTCAGATACTCGCGCAACACATCAGCGTCCATGAATCCATAGCTTTGAAGACCGAAAGAACTCAAATCTGGCCACTTATCACCACCCTTAGCGACGAAGCTAGGGAGCGCGATGATATAGATTCGTTTGGCTTCGAGCGGTTTGTTAGCAACCACTAACTTTCTAAATTGCTTTGTCTTGGCATTGAAATCAGCTTCGAGGCCAGCAAACTGAGGGTAGCTACCGCTCCCCGGAGTCAGTTCGGCCAAGACGCGAGTCAGGTAGTTCTTCAAATCCTTACCTGTAAGTTTCACGGTAACGATGTCATTACCAAACGGCAACACAGTCAGGACGGTTTCGTACGTGATGTCTCCGGCCTTGATGCTGTCGCGGACACCACCAGAATTGGCCAAACCAAGGTCCGCATTAAATTTAGCACGGTAGGCTTCAGTGACTAAATTGCCGAGATTTGTTTCTTGGTTACGAACGACCGCGCGATCACCTTCGAGCTTCACTTCGGTTGAGCCGACTTTCACCAACAAAGTCTTGTCGCCACTTTTTTTGAACGGCTTCAAGAAGCTTTTCATTGATGCGTCTTCAACGATCTTGGTTTTCTGATCTTTGTGATTCACAGGAATGAGTTCGTAGTGCTTAAGATTCACTTTGCCGTTCGCGATGCTGAGGTCAACTTTACCGACATATTTTCCCCACTCGTGGGCCTGCACGATGATCGTGCCGTTTTGCACATCGGGCTTGAAGAGTGGCAATTGCGTGTGGCCACCGATGATAAGGTCGATGCCGGGAACTTTGCGCGCAAGGGTCACGTCACCGGGAGAATCGAGACCATGCTTCTCGTCGGGGTAGTGACCCATGTGCGTAAGCGCGATCACGATCTGGGCCTTCTTGCGAAGTTCTGGAACGAGCAAGGCGGCTTCTGCAATCGGATCGCGGAATTCTGTATTTGTGTGACCTTCCATCTTTGATTTTAACGGAGTGTCATTGGTGGTGAGACCTAGAATGGCGACTTTAAGGCCGTCGATGTTCTTGATGATGTAGGGCCTGAACAAACGTTTATTGTCTTTGTAAATGTTGGCCGACAAGAAAGGGAAATTCACCCAGCTCTCTTGCTTGCGAATGGTCGCGAGGTCATTATCAAATTCGTGATTCCCCACCGCCATGGCATCGTAGTCAAGTCGGTTCATGCCCTTAAAGTCTGGTTCTGCATCCAGCATGTCAGACTGTGGAACACCTGTGTTCACATCACCCGCATCCAGTAACAGAACGGAAGTATCTTGCGCTTCAAGTTGAGAACGGAGTTGCGCAATAAGTGTGGCGCGAGCCGCGAGGCCCCATTCGCCATCACTATTTGTCCAGAAACGGCCGTGGTGGTCGTTCGTATGGAGAAGAGTGAGGTGGTACGTTTTATCAGCTTGGTAAGCAGGTGCAGCGCAGCCGGCGAGCACAAGAAGTGCGAGTAGCAATGAACGCATCATAGGGACCTCCTTGAGTCAGTGTGCCAATTTGATATCTCGGTAGAGGAGGCTTAGGCCAGGTTAAGATTCCAACACCAGCCGTTGCTTTTCGCAGAACCGTTTGGTATACCAAACTCCATGACTCTTGCTGATGTAACACCCATCCGTTCCTACCGGATTTTGGCCTTATCTGTGTCTGAAGAATCAGTGATGGCGACTCGTTTGCGTCAACTCGGTTTTGTCCCGGGAATGCAGTTTGTTTGTGAAGCCGTCGCACCTTTGATCAAAAATCCTTACCTCGTTCGAATCCGCGGTATCAATGTGGCCCTATCGCGCCATGAAGCCTTACTCATTAACATTGAAGAGCTCAGTTTATGAACGTCGCACTGGTGGGCATGCCCAATGTTGGTAAGACGGCCCTCTTCAATGCACTCACCGGCAGTTTTCAGAAAGTCGCGAACTTTCCTGGAGTCACGGTCGAGAAAAAAATGGCGCGCATGTCGTTGCCGGATGGCAAGAGCTGCGAACTTGTGGATCTCCCAGGATTGTATTCACTCGATGTGGCGACCCTTGATGAAAAAGTTGCGCGTGATTGGCTGACTGGAAAAACCAGTGCAGCTGGTCCACTCATCTTAGTCCTCGATGCCACTCATCTTCAGAAATCTCTTTATTTACTTTTGCAGATGCACGATCTCGGACATCGCCCGATTATCGCACTCACGCAAATGGATCAGTCGCAAAAACGCGGACAAGAAATTGATATCCAGCGCTTTGAAACCCTCACAGGTTGCCGTGTTTTGCCGGTCTCTGCTGTTACCGGGCAGGGAATTGCTGCTCTTAAAGCGGCCGTCCTCGATGAACTCGCGAAGGGACAATTATCCGTTGAGCTGCCGTCTGACTTTCAACGCAAAATTAAAGCCCCTGCTTACGTCTCTGGGAAATTCCAGACCATCGATCAGTGGCTCCAGGAAATCATTCGCAAGCCACTGCGCCCTGACACACTCACGCAACACCTCGATCGCTGGGCACTCCATCCAGTAGGGGGCTTTGTTGTGCTCTTCACGCTTCTGTTTTTTATGTTTCAGGCGCTCTTCAGCTGGGCCGGGCCCGCACAAGATCTGATCGAAACAGGGATGGGGGCTT
>JAKFUR010000172.1 GCA_021732585.1 Bacteriovoracaceae bacterium | reverse complement strand
CTTCTTGCTCGTTGATGATGACGTTCTGGCTGATTGAAGCACGTAGGGCCAACCATGAAGCAGCATCGTACTCAAGACCGATAACAACAGGAATCGCTTTGGTTTCAACTTCAGTCTCTGGAGAGAAGTCTTTTGTCTCAACTTCAGCTGTTGCGTAAGACACTTTCGTGAACAAAGTCGCTTTGTCGTTCAGCTTATCTTGGCGACCAACACCGATCTCTAGAGCTTTAGCTTCGAGTTCAGCTTCTGTGCCGGCAGCTTCGCCTTCGAACTTAGCAGTACCGTACTGGGCGAATGCTGTGTAAGCATCCCACTTCCATGATCCACCGATTTCGTATGGAGACTTACGCTCAACTTCAGAATCGTCATGTTCTGTTTTGCCTTGTACACCGTACTCGACATATGCAGCCCACTGGCCTTGACCAACACCCACGCGAAGATCGATTACGTCGGTCTCAGCTTTACCAGTTGAAACGCCGTCAGCGAACTCGTCATTTTCTTGTGAAGAGTAAGTCAATTGAACGCCCCACTTGATGCCAGCGTCGCCGCCAACAAACAAATCAAGTGCGTTGGTCGCGTTCAAAACGTCAGTCAATCCAATTTGACCATCGAACTCTTCCAAGCCAGCGTCGTATGACAACTTACGACCGAATTGAACACCGTAAACCATATTGCCGCTAGCACGAATCAAACCACCTTCCGCATTTGAAGCGCCTGTACCAGCAGTGCTGAAATCATCAGCGTTGCTAGCAGTACCCCACTCGTAAGTTACGAGGTCTTTGTGGTTCAAAACTTCAGAAGGGTTCAAGAACATGTTACGGTTGTCGTTGATGTAGAACGAGCCGTCTGTGTCTTCGCCCAAAGCAGCCAAGCGTGCTTTAGATGCGAATGCAGGTGCAGCGAGAACTGCTAGTCCAGCTACGAGAACGAGTTGCTTTTTCATAAAACTCCTTGTTTCAAATGACGTAACGCCATTCCGTGTTAAGCAAACAAATAACTTATTAATACAAGTGTCCGTAGGAACACTCTTTTTGGCAATACTGTTTTTGTAACGTATCGGACCACTCTTTATGCCCCTACCTTAGAAAAGAATATCAAACTTAAGGAAGTTCAATTTTACTTCTGTGCCACTGGTGTAGAACTCGTCGCGGATATCACCACCGTAGCGGCGATACAGCAACTCGAGTGAAGGTGCGTATGAGATGTTGGCGACAGAGTATGAACCCATGTCCCAGCGCTTCCCGGCTTCAACGCCCAAAGTAAAATTAATGCCAGACTCTTTATCGCTATAGTCATCGATGGTCTCCCATTCGAATCCAACTTGCGCGCCGGCGAACATGCTGTTCTTAATATCTGCTGCGTCATAATTGAAGAGAACGCCGCCGCTCAACGCCCAAATTGAATTGGTCGCGTCAGCTCCTTGATCCACATCATTACGCTCGATCCGGCCAATGCCTTTGATCATCATTTGGGGATAGTCAGCGAGCTTTTGGGCGAAATTTAAATTGAGCTTGAAAGTGTTGGTCTCACGATCTTTCGTGCTGCCCTTTCCTTTGTCGTCTTTAAAAACAAGAGCGCCGGCGTAGTTCAGTTGAGTCGCGTCGATAGAGACAATACGGTCTTGTGCTTTGGCAGCAGCAACACATAAAAGAGCAGCGAGCAAAACGAGAATGCGCATGAGCTTTGGTCCTTAGAAATTTGTTCTTAAGGTAAGTCTAGAGATGGCCTTGCGTTAAACGCAAGCATGACTCGGAGCAATGAGTGTTTCTGAGGTGTTTTCGTCAAGTTTCTGACGGAATTAAATTTGGTCGCTCTCGATTTGGCGACAAAATTCCTCGAATGGTAGCACGTGGATGTTTTTATCCATGTAATCCTTCGTGCCCAGGTGGATCTGGTAGAATTTCGGAACCGGAGTACGCTCTCTAAAATAATACAAGTGTCGTGAAATATTTTTTTCACCCGTCTTGCACTCAACAGCAAAGAGTGGCTTTTTATCCTGGATGACGACGAAGTCAACTTCTCGCAGATCAGTGTCTCGCAAAAACCGTAGTTCCATTTTATGTCCCAAGACATCCTCGCGGTAATGACAGAACTTCAGAAGATGACCCGCCACCATATTTTCGAACCGGGCACCGGGACTCTCCACTTCAGACCAATCCCAGAGATAGAGCTTCTGGGACTTCTTCACGGCTCGAACCTTTGGCGGGCCATACGGGAGAATGCGGTAGCAATAGTAGATCGACTCAAGAACTTCTATCCAACGAGCGACCGTGTTCGGAGAAACCTCGAGGTCTTCCTTAAGTGTGTTGATCGAGAGCACGGAGCCGACTCTTGCTGGCAGCATACCCGTGAGCAGTTCGATCAACGAAAGGTCTTTGACCGTACCGAGATCGCGCAGGTCTTGGTTAACGACTCGGCTGACACGTTCACGTTGCCAGCGCCGATGAAAGACGACCTGTTTTTTGCTGAACGGTTCTGGGAAACCTCCGAAGGCCAGAAGCTGCTCAGTTGTTGTGCGACGAAACTTACTGTCGGCTTCACCGAGACTCAGGGGATGAAGGCGATAATAGTGATAGCGGCCAACGAGGGAGTCCCCCCCCTTTCGAAAGTGATCTAAGCGTGCCGAGCCTGTCACAAGGATTGAAAGCTTTTGCGAGTACTTATCGAAGAGGCCTTTAACGAGCATCCGCCAACGCGCGTACTTGTGAATTTCATCAAGCACAACTGTCTTGAGTTCTGTATTTATCTGATGCTTCTTTATGACCTCACGGTCAGCGATGTCATCCCAATTAAGGTACTGCTCAGGATGCTTGATAAAAGACTTCGAGAGCGTCGTTTTACCGATCTGTCGTGGGCCACCGATGAAGACCATTTTATCAACGAGGTCGTCTTGAATATGATGTCTTAGTGCCCGCGTAATATTCATATAACTGAAGTATACTCATGAGTAAAATTCAGTCAACTGAAGATTACTCATGGCCCAACCTAAGTGTTTAATATTAGAGGGCGAGAAGACTACGCGTGAGGAATTTATCTGATGTCGTTGCCGTCGCATACGCACCCAAGAGATGCAAACTCGGCACGCTTATCAGCAGTGCTTCAGCTAGATCTGGCTGTGGGGCCCATTCAAAATAATCTTCTGAAGCGAGAATGTATTCTTTGCGAATATTTTTTTCAAAATCAGGGAACACACGGTCAAAGACACGCTTACAGAGTTTGATTTTATCGGCCATCAATTCACTGGTCGGCTCTTCATCATGCAAAAGAATAAGTGCATTAACCGGGTGACACTTACGAGCATCATCCCAAGGGAGAATATCCAGAATGAAGTGGCCCCATTCGTGAGTCATACTTTGGGGCACAAAAAGTGTGCGTGGTTCCGGATGAAGTTCTTTGGTCATTTCCCAAGAAATCGCGATGGCGGACTGACGTTTCACACTGGCAAGCCAAGCGGCTGCTTCCGCGGGAAGAGTCTGTCCTTGTTCGCTCGCTTTCATCACCTGGCGGGCGGGCAGTGAGATCCACAGGTCTGTGCAGGTCACTTCGCCGAGATCGTGGAACAGCATCCACCATTCGTCGCGATTCGCGAGATCTGTCGGAATTTGTTTTTCGAGTTTTTCGAGAATGCGCACACTCTGATAGGTCTTGAGAGTTTCATCGAGCTGGGCCCAATCGCTTTCCGAGAAAAGCGACGAGAGCTCGAGCTCTTGGCGAGGAGTGACGAAGTACTCTTCACCGGGAGCGAAGTCCATGGGCTTAGCGCGGCCGCCGAAGCGTTGCCACTGGCCCTCTTTGGAGAACTGCGTTTCTTGTTCGTAACGAACGGTGCGCGCGTGAGGGAACTTACCAGCGATCTGTAACGTGCTGACGTTATCTCTTAGTGTTGAGATGCACGCCTGGTAGGTCTCAATCAAAACTTGGCGGGTGAGAAAACGTGGCGTGATGAGACGCAAATTCTCAGGGCCTGTGGAATTTTTGAGTTCAACGAGTTTCAAAACAGCGGCGAGATCATGGCCAAGAATCACCGTAGGGATATGCTTGCCCCCCTCGCTGCTTTTAGATTCGTCTTTTTGTTTTCTGAAAGATTTTAAACCGAAACTCATGCCCAGGAGTATGTCATGGGCATGAGCGGTTAGGAAAGAATCTACTTAATAGCTAACTTATCACCAGGCATCATCCCGCGGCGTTTGAGAGTCTTGTTTGAACGCACCAAGACATCCATCGACACTCCAGTTTTACGCGAGATCTGCCAAAGCGTGTCGCCTTTCTTCACTGTGTAGAACTTGCTCGGACGGCTGATAGTCTTGCCCTTTTCGCTCACGCTGCTGATGTAGCGGTAGTATGAACGACGCGCTTTACGGAACTTTTTAGGAACTTCGTAGAGGTCAGCATACATGCGGTCACGAGAATCTTGTGAATCACGGAACGGAAGCTTGATCTGCGTTCCTTCCTCACAGCGCTGACCATCGAGTGCTGGGTTCAAAGCCGTGAGCACGTGCAATGGTACGCGGTGCTGCTGAGCTGCTTGTGCCAACGTCGTTGATTTTTTCGTCGTCCACGTCTGGTACTTCGCTGCACTTACGACTGTTTTGTCTTCGAGCTTATCCCACTCGGCTTTCGCTCCGACGGGCATACGTAGAGTGTAAGACGGCAAATGTGGAGGTGTCTGCCAGCGCAGCAATTCAGGATTGTAGCGCTGCACTTCTTCGAACGGCACATTCAACACGCGAGCGACTTCCATCAAATCTGTATTCGCTGGTACATCGATCTGGTCGTAATCAAGAGTGGTATCAAAGGCGAGTTCGTTGAAACCGAAGCTCTCCAAGTTTTTACCAATGATCGCGAGGGCCATGATCTTTGGAACGTAGTTCTTCGTTTCTGGCTTAAGGTAGCGACCTTTAGTGAGTTTCCAAAAGTCACGAGTGCCGTAGCGCTTAATCGCACGACCGATTTTTCCTTCGCCGGCGTTGTAACCCGCTGTCGCGAGTTCCCAAGAACCGAAGAGGTCATGAAGATCTTTCAAGTAACCAGCAGCGGCTACAGAAGCTTTCAAAGGATCGCGGCGCTCATCCATCCACCAGTCTTGGTTCAAACCATACTTGCGGCCCGTGAAGCTCATGAACTGCCATGGGCCCATCGCCGAAGCGTGAGACTTCGCGATGTTTTGGAAACCAGACTCCGCCATGGCGAGATAAATCAAATCGCGTGGGAGGCCATTTTCGTTGAGAACTTTTGAGAGGACTGGAGCGTAGCGACCACCGCGCTGAGCGTAACGCTGGAACCATTCACGGCCGCGGCCAGTGAAGTAAGCGACCCATTTCGCGACTTGCGGATTCCAGGTTACAGGAATATCGAAGTGAGTATTTTTCAAATTGAGGTGTTCAGCACCTTTCAATTCAAAAACACGCAAAGGTGAAACGAAGGTGCCGTGGTGAGAACTGCCGAGGATGCAACCTTCGCAAGCAGTAAGGTCAGAGTCAACGATGCCTTGCTGAGTACGGCCGCCGGGAGTGTACGTCCCTTCTTCGCCGAAACTACGCCAGCCACTGGCGGTTTTTTTGCTGTTTTTTGATGGAGTGGCACAGGCACCCAATAGAAGACAAAAACTAACAGCGATCCATGGGCGAAGCTTCATCATGAAAAACATCCTTATCAAACACGAATACGTGCGAGCCCCAACCATGGGACATGAAACCATTGTACCTTAGGCTTGACGGCACTTTAGGTGTGAAAGTTTAGCAAAAGGTCTTCCCCCTATAATGGATGTGATTTCATTGATTTGTCGACCCTTTGTCTTGCACTCGGCCGAACATATTTTCCCCTAGGGGCATGCTTTGGTCCGATATAAGCCCGACCATTTCTCTCTCTGAATTTGGCCCTGTGCTAAAATGTCGTGATGCGCTTGTTTCTACTTTTACTTTTCTCTCTGCAGCTTCACGCCAAAGTGGACCCGCCGAACTACGACTTCAGCACAGATACGTTAGCCGAATTCTTTCCAGGTCAAGCGCTGAAAACGATTGAGGCTAAGTATGGCAAGGGCGAACTCATGGGGGACAAAAACGGCACACGCACACTACGATTTTGGGTCGCGCAAATTCGCTATAAGTTCCCTGTCCTGGTGCAAGTTGATCAAGAAAAAGTGCTCGATATGTTTGCCACACTTCCCTCTTATTTTTTGCATGATATTTTTCATCACTCGCTCATAAAACGCTGGGGAAAACAGCAGAAATACAAGCGCGTCGACGAAGAAGCTTACTACCGCTGGGAAGACGCCGACAGAGTTATGCACTACTCCGCGGCCTGCACGATCACGTGTTTTCCACTCTATTTTTCCGTGAGTCCTGGAAAAGACAAAGCCCCCACCGGGTTTCGCTCCCAGCACGAGCAACTTCAGACCACCCCTTGATTTGGGTGTGATTTCCTATAAAATCTCAAGATGAAAGCCCTGCTTCTCCCTTTCATTTTCATCGCGACCGCGGCCCACGCCGAGATCAACATCGAGCGCTTCGAGTTCTCCGGCGAATACGGCTTCGCGTTCCACGTGCTTGAGGGTTAACAGAAATGTAACAATTCGAAGGGCCGCCTGACGTCGCCGCAGTTTCCTTACTGGATCTGCTCGCTGACCACGCGGCTCAGT
>JAKFUR010000067.1 GCA_021732585.1 Bacteriovoracaceae bacterium | reverse complement strand
GCTCAGCATTGCTCTCATAAGTTTCCAAGCTTTGGCACAGGATGCCTATCCTGAGACAGGTTGGAAGGCATCGGTTCGTCCGCTCCTGATGAAAGTGATTGGGGAGAAAGGTACAGACGTACTTCTGGGCGCTGCTCCTCTCCCGCCCGGGCCGGTAGAAATGCCTTTGCCCGCTCTGCCAAAACTCGAACGTAAAAACACTGACGCTTCTGTCTACAAAATGGATTCTGAATTGCGTAAGCAAGGTAAAGAATTCGACGCTCTTCCTGCAGAAAAACGTCGCAGCTATGAAGTGGCGTATTTAAAAGAACTTTTCCAAGCGACTCGTCGTGCACCTGCCCGCGAAGAAGATTTAGCGAAGTGGTTGAACGTGCTGGAAGGCGGCGGAACGCGTGAAGGTGTGTACCGTGGAGTCGTTTTGGATGATGTGTACGCCTCACTTGAAAGTTATGAGGAACAACCGTCAGCGAAATTGTTGACATGGACCCAGGCCTTCACAAAAAAATATCTCGCTTTGGCCTTCAGCGAAGAAGCACTCAAACAAGGAAACTTGTTTTTTATTAAGCGTGTTGTAACAGAAAAAGTTTTAGAAATGTTTGATGTTCTCGAAGCAAAGCCAGAAGACTTTCGTGTTTGGTATGCGGTGATGTCAGCTCAACTTGCGACAGAATTTCCGAATATTTGGAAGGGCACCATTCGCGCGAATCCAGATGCTCAAGTGCATTTGAACTGGGCAAAGAAAGCTCATCTCCAGCACATCAAATCAGATGCCGTGATCAAATTGCAGACTGTGATGAATGGATTGCAGGACGCTCAGTAGAAAAACGGATTCTCGACGTCAAAGAGTGAATGCAGCAGACGTTCAACACCGAGAGCAATTCCCGCACTCGGTGGAAGTCCTCGATCTAATGAACTCAAAAACCGCTCCGGAGCAGGAAGCTGATATCCATAGAGAGATTTCTTCTCTTGCGCCTGCTCTGTAAAACGGCGGCGCTGTTCAATGGGATCAGTGAGTTCATTGTAAGCGTTACACAGCTCAATCCCATTTATATAAACTTCAAAGCGCTCACAAACTCGTGGATCATTTGCCTTGAGGGTAGAGAGTGCGGCCAGTGGAGCTGGGAATTCTTTTACCATCAGCAGTGGCCAGCGATGGAGTTGCAGTTCGACTTTGTTGAGATGAAGTAAAAAGAATAAATCGTCCCAAGCCAGTTCTACTGATGGCAGTGGGACATCAGGAAAATCTTTTTTGATAAGTTTACGCAACTCAATAGCATCTAAGAAATCGAGGGGACTGCGTTTCACAGTCTCAAGCCAAAGCTCTTCCATGGTGAGACGCTGGAGCTTTTGGCCTTTGATCTCTGCACGCAATGGAGCCGGAGTCTTGCTGATACACCATGTGAGTAGCTCTTCAACATCGTCCATGATGGTTTCGTAGCGCTTATTCAAACGATACCATTCCAGCATTAAAAATTGTGGACGGTGAATAGGCGAGGTGGGTTCGTCGCGAAAACAGTAAGAGAGATTGTAAATTTGTGACAAACCTTCAGCTGCGTGATCGGCCAACAACTCTTTTAGACAAAACTCAGGCGAGGTGTGGAGATACAAGTCACGCTTCTGACCTTCACGCACAGAAAAGGCCTGGAAGGGATGGATGTGTGTCTCCATGCCAGGATTCTGGACAAGAGGTGGTGTGAGCGTTTCCAGGAAGCCTTTCTCCTGGAAGAACTGACGCAGGGCCTGTATAAGTTCAAACTGATGACGACGACGCATGAACTGAATTTTCCTGCTTTTGATACCACCTGGTCATGGTCCGGTGCTTCCGTTTTATTGACCACTGAAACTCATCTCATTTTGATTAAACGCAGTCTTACCATGCCGACACATGCTGGGCAGATGGCATTTTTTGGCGGTCATCGTAAGCCAACAGAGATGCATCCCTTCGAAGTGGCCAAACGTGAGTACACCGAAGAGAGCGGTTTGAGTGACGACACGATTCGCTGTCGGGGACTTTTGCATCCAGTGAATACCGCTCGCTTGCAGCCGATTATTCCCGTCGTGGCGGATTTGTTGATTCCGTTGGATGAGTTTATGTCGAAGGCCATCTCAAACGGTGAATGGAATGATTTATTGGCCGTGCCGTGGAGTGAACTCAATCATCCTGATCGCTGGAGCTGGGGACTGTTTAACGGTCGTAAACCGCACTATGTTTTTATGACGCCCATCACAGCGGGCCGTTATGTTGATCAAAAAAATAACAATTCAATGACTCACATTCTCTGGGGCGCAACAGCGCGCATGGTCTGGGACTATCTGGCCCTTTACTATCGCCCCCGCTCTAGTTTCTAATCCTCGCCATTACAAAAAGGATTTTTATGGAAGCCCTGCTCTTAGGTTTGTTACTTGCAGTTGTAGCCGCCGGAATTGCGTTCTGGATAAAGGGCAGCAAAAAATCTTTGCTGTTACCAAAGCCGACAGCAACTCCAACTGCACAAAAAATCCCTGAACCTGTTGTTGCAAAAGTTGAAGCTCCCGTTGGCCCGACCTGGGCGCAACGTCTTTCAAACGGCCTCTCGCGCGCACGCCAAGATGTATGGGCGAAGCTCGCTCTTGCTTTGGGTTCTGATAATTCATCATTCGATGCTGCGGAAGAAATTCTCTACACTGCTGATCTTCCCCCTGCTCTCGTAGGAGAACTCATCGAAGAGTTGCGTCGCCGTCGTGGAGACTTCAATGATGAAGCCAGCCTCAAAGCTGTGCTCGCTGATTTCTTGAAAGCGAAACTTAATCCTGTTCAACAAAATGCCGTTGATCCACTTACAAACAAATCTAAGCCACGTGTGATCATGATTGTCGGTGTAAATGGAGCAGGTAAAACAACTACCATTGGAAAGCTCGCAGCGAAGTTGCAGTCCCAAGGGTCTCGAGTGCTCGTTGGTGCTTGCGATACTTTCCGTGCCGCGGCGGTTGATCAGCTCCAAGTATGGTGTGATCGTGCTGGTGCCGACATTGTGCGCGCGAAAGATGGAGCTGATCCAAGTGGAGTTGCGTACGACACCGTCGCGCGCGCCATGAAAGAAGGACACGATTATTGTTTAGTCGACACCGCTGGCCGCCTTCATACGGCGACAGGTTTGATGGATGAGTTGGCGAAAACGAAGCGCGTCATGAGCAAGGTGTCTCCGGATTATCCTCATGAGGTATGGCTCGTGATTGATGCCATCACGGGTCAGAACGCACTGAAGCAAGCACAAGAATTTCACAAGGCCTTGGGCCTCACGGGTTTAGTGTTCACCAAATGCGATGGTTCAGCGAAAGCGGGAAGTGCTGTTGGAATCGTGCAACAGCTCCAAGTTCCCATCACTTATATTGGTGTGGGGGAGAGCGTTGATGACCTCCAGCCCTTTGTTGTGAACGAGTATGTTGAAGCTTTAGTAGGGCTTTCGAAGGCTTGATAATTACTCGGTTTCATTGACTTTTATGGGGGCAGAGCCTACCCTTAACTCTATGACTGATAGAGGTCAGGAAAATGAAGTAGAGATTCTCGGATGCCGCGTGAAAACGCGACCTGAGGATAGTGACAGAGAGATTGCACAAACCGTCATTGCACAGGTGCAAAACGAAGTGGCTGAGTTGCTTAAAGCACGCCCTTCCATGCGCCAAACTGATGTTGCGGTATTGGTCGCCTTAAAGATGGCGACAGAAAAAGTGAAGTTGGAGCAAGAGTTTAAAACGGCCGTATTGCGTTTGGAAGGTTCGGTAGAACAGGCCATGTCGCAGTTACAAAACCGCTCGTAATGAGCGTGAAAGAGACTCTAAGGAATGACATCAAGCACGTCCTACGTGGCTTGAGCACCGAAGAGATCAACCGTAAGTCTCACCTCCTCGAATCGCAGCTTCTGCAATATCTCGCCACTCTCGAAAACAATTTCCCCTTATCAGTCGTTGGCCTTTATCTTCCGTTGCGTGGGGAACCGCGCTGGGAGCTGGATCGTTGGGCTGAGTTTCCTTGGCAGTTGGCGTACCCTTCGCCCAAAGATGAGGGGATGCACTTTCTGCTACCGACCCAACCATTGCCGAAGAAAGGGCATTGGATAGGCGAGGGAAGTGAGTGTGAGCCTGATGTGATCGTGGTGCCGGGTTTGGTGTTTACCGAGCAAGGCCTTCGGATCGGTCGTGGCGGTGGTTTTTATGATCGCTTATTAGCGAACTGGAAACCGAAAGCTGGCTGTTTAGGTGTTTGCTTTGAAGAACAACTGCGTGAAGGGTTTGAGCCTGAAGCGCATGATAAAAAAATGAATGTGATAATCACGGACTCTCGAGTGATTGAATGCAAAGGATGACTTTATGACAGAATCTATTATTTTCGCAGTGGTGGGGGTCCTGATTGGAGCCGTCGTCGCTTTCGTTATCGCCAAGTCGAAAAATGCTCAGGCGGATAAATCAGCAGCCGATGAAGGCACAAGCTTGCTCGCTAAAGCGAAAGCTGAGGCTGAAGAGTTGCGTAAAAATGCGCGCAACGAAGCTAAACAAGTGGTGCGTGAAGAGCGTAAACAGCTTGAAGCGGATATGGAGCGCAAGAAGAAAGGCATCGCCGATCTTGAGCGCGGTTTGACCAAGAAAGAAGTTGCTCTCGAGCAGAAGACGGAAGATTTGCAAAAACAAATCGAGCGCACCAAAGCTAAAGAAACTGAATTCGAAACCAAGGCTGAAAAGCTTGATGGTGAATTCAAGAAAGTTCAAGAGAAGCAAGAAGAGCTTGCTGGCAAGCTCACGGCGATTTCTGGTTTAACCAAAGAAGAAGCCAAGAACCAACTGATTGCATCAGTTGAGCAAGAAGCGAAAGTTGAAGCTGCGAAGCTCATTATGCGCATCGAAGAAGAAGCCAAAGAAGAAGCTGAAAAACGCGCGAAGCGTGTTGTTGGTATCGCTATTCAACGGTTTGCTGGCGAGTACGTCGCTGAGCAAACTATCAGTACTGTTGAACTTGCTGATGATGGCATCAAGGGTCGTTTGATCGGTCGTGAAGGCCGTAACATCCGCGCCTTCGAGCAGATTTGCGGCGTAGACTTGATCATCGATGACACCCCTGGTGTTGTAACGATTTCAAGCTTCAACGTTGTTCGCAAAGAAATCGCTCGTATGACCATTGAGCGCCTCATGGCAGATGGCCGTATTCACCCAGCTAAAATCGAAGAATTTCATGACAAAGCAAAACACGAAGTTGAAACGCGTTTGCGCGAACTCGGTGAGAAAGCCCAAATGGAAATCGGCGTTCACGGTATTCACCCTGAAATTCTGAAACTCATCGGCGCGCTTAACTGGCGCACCAGTTACACACAAAACCAATACCAACACGCTCTTGAAGCCGCTTTTATCTGCGGTAACATGGCGGCTGAATTGGGCCTTAACGTAAAACAAGCTCGTCGCGCAGGTCTCATGCATGACATCGGTAAAGTGCTTGATGCTTCAGCTGAAGGTTCACACGCTGTGATCGGTGCGGACTTCGCGAAGAAGTATGGAGAGTCTCCGGATATCGTTCACGCCATCCGTGCTCACCACGACGATGAGAAGCCAGAATCGGTTCTTTCTCACTTGGTAGCTGCGGCCGATGCACTCTCTGGTGCTCGCCCAGGCGCCCGTAAAGCTCTTAAAGAAAGTTATGTTTCTCGTCTCACAGATATCGAGAAGATCGTGAACAGCTTCGAAGGTGTAACGAAGAGTTACGCCATTTCAGCTGGTCGTGAAATTCGCGTGTTGGTGGACAACGAGCGCTTGAACGATGAGCAGACCATCATGCTCAGCCGCGATATCGCCAAGAAGATTGAAGAAGAGATGAGCTATCCGGGAACGATTAAAGTTGCCGTGATTCGCGAAACTCGCGCCGTCGGGATTGCTAAATAATGAAGTGGGCGGTTGTTACCGGATCAAGTTCAGGACTTGGTTTGGCAATGACCGCGCACCTGCTCGACCAGGGCTGGAATGTTGCCGGCGGTTCACGCTCAGGCACTGACATAGAACACGAAAATTTTTATGATCTCGAGCTCGACGTCACGGATGAAGTGGCGGTTGAGGAATTCTACAAGACCTTGCGAGAACTCACGCCAAAGGTGCACCTCTTTATTCAAAACGCAGGCATTTGTGAAATGTCGCCCGCTTCAAAGAGTGATGCAGAGTTTTTTGGAAAACATTTAGCGACGAATACCTTGGGTGCGTTTTTGATGCTCAAAGGCCTCAAGCCTTTTTTGGTTGATGGAGAAACCCACATTATCTCCATTCTTTCAGCAGCGGCTAAATTCGGTTACCCCGATATGACGGCTTACAATGCATCTAAATTCGGTCAACGGGGTTTGTTGGAATCATTGCAACGTGAATGGAAAAACCACCGCTTGCGCTTCACTCCTTTGTATCCGGGCGCCATCGACACGCCACTTTGGGGTGGGTTGCAGGCCGATTTTTCGCGTGAGAGAATGTTGCCAGTAGAAGACTTCCTCTACGTCTTCGACTTTGTATTGAATGCGCCTCCGAATATTCGTTTAGCTGATCTCACTTTTTTACATCGAGACGGTTTTTTAGAATGAGAAAACATCTTCCATCCACCCAAGAATCGCTCGAGCTCCTTGCTCTTGGTTTGATGGTGTGTGGCC
>JAKFUR010000082.1 GCA_021732585.1 Bacteriovoracaceae bacterium | reverse complement strand
GAAGGGTGCGCATGTTGTGCATGCGATCGGCGAGCTTCACGATGATCACGCGCAAGTCTTGCGCCATGGCGACCACCATCTTACGGAAGTTCTCGGCTTGCGACTCTTCCTTGCTCTTGAATTTGATTTTTGAAATCTTGGTACAGCCCACCACGATCTGCGCGACGTTCTTGCCAAAGAGCTTTTCAATTTCTTCCGGTGAGACTTCACAGTCTTCGACGGTGTCATGGAGCAAACCGGCCATGATGCTATCCATGTCCATCTTGAGCTTCACGAGAGTGGTCGCTACATTCAACGGGTGAATGATATAGGCTTCGCCGGAGCTACGTTTTTGTTTGATGTGTTTGAGTTCTGCGAACTCATAGCACTTACGCAAAAGAGTGATGTCACCTTCCGGGTTCGACGCTTCCACGCGACGGACGAGCTCGTCCACCGTGAGGTTCGGCTCGTGGGAAAAGTCGATGCGCTCAGAAAACATCAGCGCCCCTTCAATTGACCAGCGACGATGCTCGCAAGTTCTTTGTAGGCGCGTTCGACTTCATCATTAGTGATGAGTGAATCGTAATCGTGAGCACGCGTGAGTTCGATACGAGCGTTTTTGAGACGCTCTTCGATGACATGAGCGGGATCCGTCGCGCGACCGCGCAGACGCTTCTCTAAATCATCAATGGAAGGCGGGCGAATGAAAATTACGTGGGCACGAGCACCGAAGATTTTTTTCATGGCGTCTGCGCCTTGCACATCGAGATCAAACAACAAGGCCTTGCCTTCTTTGGTGCCTTCGTTCACGAAGCTCAAAGAAGTCCCATAGTAGTTCGAGTGCACGCGTGCCCATTCGATAAAATCATTGCGAGCGATGCGTGCTTCAAAATCTGCGGGTGTGATGTAGTGGTAATCAACACCGTCACGTTCACCTGGGCGAATCGGACGCGTAGTGCACGACACTGACCAGTGGAGTTCAGGATGTTCTTTTTTGAGGCGTTCTAAGAGCGTGCTTTTGCCTGTGCCCGAAGGAGCACAAATAACGATCAATCGACCTTTTGGATGGGCGGTTTCGGTCATTCCAGGTTCAACGCTTGTTCTCTGATTTTTTCGAGCTGTACCTTCATTTCTACCACGTTTTGGGAGATTTCCATGTGGGCAGATTTCGACCCCATCGTGTTGGTTTCGCGACCCAGCTCCTGGAGCAGAAAATCGATTTGGCGACCCACTTCCCCGTTGCCCTTCATGACTTCGCGAAGCTTCGCCACGTGGATTTTCGCCCGATTGATTTCCTCGTCTATTTCGAGTTTCTCGAGATAGAAGATCACTTCTTGCATGAGACGACCTTGATCGACTTGAAAGTCTTTCATGCGCTCATTCAGTTTAGCTGTGAGTTTTTCTTTCATCATCTCAGGGTACTGGCCCTTCAAGACTTCATTTTTCAAAAGCAATTTTTCGTAATCAGCGAGATGCTCTTGCAACTTATTCACCAGGGAGAGGCCTTCATTGGCGCGTGAGGTTTTTAACAGCCCCATCGCCTTTGTAAACGCCTCGAGCACAAGTGGCGAGAGCTCTTGGCCTTTATCGCTTTCTTCTTCCTTAAGGAAGTCTTGGCGCAAGAAATCAGTCGGCGATGCGCTCATCTGCACTTTGCCTTCTAGCAACGGCATGATGGTCTCGAGCCACGCCTTCACTTTGGCGGTATCAAGACTTGATTCGGTCGGCGCATCGGGACGACGTTGGTAAGTGACGGCGATATCAAACGTCCCGCGTTTGAATTGCTTTTCAAGCTGGCCGCGCATATCAAACTCGAGCGATGAGAGAGCCGAGCCCATCTTGAAACGGAAATCCTTGAAACGGTTATTGACCGTCTTGATTTCGACTACGACGTTCCACTTGGTGGCGGCAGCTTCGCCACGCCCAAAACCTGTCATCGAATAAACACTCATGCATCGGCACCTGTAATTGTATCGTTGCCCATGCGACGGAATTTTGCGAATCGCTCGTCGAGCAATTTCGCGGTAGGAATTTTTTTGAGAATGTTGAACTCACGAATGACAGCTTCTTTCACAGCGCCGAGCGCTTGAGCTGGGTAGCGATGAGCGCCGCCCACAGGTTCTTTCACCACGCCGTCGATAACTTTAAGCTCGAAAGCTTTGTTCGGAGAAAGTTGAAGTGCATTCGCCGCTGTCTCGGCCATCTTTGGATCACTCCACAGAATCGAGGCGCATGATTCTGGCGAAATCACAGAGTACACACTGAATTCCATCATAAGCACGCGATCAGCGATCGCAATGCCAAGAGCTCCGCCAGAACCACCTTCACCGATCACAACTGTGACGATAGGAGTTTTGATGCCGAACATTTTTTCTAAGTTCTCTGCGATCGCCAAGGCCTGACCGCGCTCTTCAGCGCCGATGCCAGGATAAGCGCCCGGTGTATCAACAAAGGTCAACACCGGCACACCAAACTGAGAGGCCATCTCCATCAAGCGCAAAGCTTTACGGTAGCCTTCTGGTTGGGCCATGCCGAAGTTGTTGCGAATTTTATCTTGAGTCTTGCGGCCTTTCTCAATGCCAATAACAGCGACACGTTGGCCTTCGAGATAGCCAAAGCCACACACCATGCACGGATCATCAGAGAAACGGCGGTCACCATGAATCTCATGAAAATCTGTTACGCACGCTTCGATGTAATCGATGGCGTGAGGACGACTCGGGTGGCGCGACAAGAGGGTACGCTCCCACGGCGAGAGGTTCTGATAAATCTCAACGATGAGTTTATCAACCTTGGCCTGAAGCGCACCGATCTCAGCACTGAGATCAATGTTCGGACGCTCCGAAGCTTGTTTGAGTTCACGGATTTGGTTTTCCAGTTCAAAGACTGGCTTCTCGAATTCGAGTGTGTATTCCATCGTCTTCCCTTGGTCTGAGGCGAAGCCCTAGATTACCAAGGGAAAGTGTGGTTTGTCCCTAGCGAGCGTTTGAAGTCCAGCCTCCGACGCGGCCACTTTCAAAGAAAATATACTTCGCTGCGCCATCACGGCGATAGGTCCACCGCTCATTTTCATAGGTTGGGTTGCCGGCGACATCCACTCGCTCAGGTCGACCCCATGACTCTTCGACATCAGTCTTGCTCATCCCCAACAATAACTCACCCTGCTGAGTGGCCCATTGGTGCTCAAAGGGCATAACGGCCGTCTCGGCCAGCATCCCGCGCGACGACAAATACTCTTCGCGTTCCGTCTTACTTTTGAGCTGCAAAAAATAAATGCGCTCAGAAGTCGATCCTAAACGCGCACGATACTGTTGATAGTGGTTGGCCGCACCTTCGCTTTGCGCGCTTTCAAGTTTGGCGAGTTCATTTTCGAGAGAGATTTCTTCGCGTTCACGCAAGCGCGAGGTCTCACTCGCAGGTGTGCGACGCTGCCAATCTTTCTGTGTTCGCCAAGAACGACCCGTGTCTCCAGGAACCACAGGAAAATCTTCGCGGGGCTGAAAAAAAGCACTGTCGTCATCTTCCATCTCAGCCAGGTAGCTGCGATTGGGCACCAACGCACAAGACGTCAAAACAAGTGTTGCGAGCAGAAAAATAATGCGTTTCATGAGTCCTCCGTCTAAAACCTACACACTTTTCGGTTCTCTTCTGTCTGAACCATAGACAATGCAAGACCCCAGGCAAAGAATGCCCGCGTGTGGGACTCAACTAAACAGCTTTTCCTCAGGTTGCCCGCGGGATTACCCGATAAGAACTGTGATGAACTTCTTGTTCAAAATTGAGGACCTCCTAAATAATGCGCTCTTGTGGCTCGGCCATAGGCTAGTGCTGTTATGGATGAAGGTTTGCCCTCCGTCTCTGCACAAGAAGTGGGCCGCACTACAGACGAAGTTTGTCAGCTGGAAGAACATCCCACAGCAACTTAAAGCCAAGCTCTCCTCACCACGCACATTGATCAAAGTTGATTACATGGGTGTCTTCGCGGCTGCGCTCGACGCAGGTACGAAGGCCTTCCAAAAATATAAGCAGTACTCGCCCCTCAAGGCCGTGGCGGCAGCACTCTCTGCTCCGTTCGTGTATCTTTTCCAGTGGGCTTCGGCACTCAAACCCGCACACTTTGTTTTGCTCTTCGTTTTCACCACGGCATCAGTGTTCTCAGTGATGGGAATAGTCATACAGTCGAAAAAAATGCTCGCCTCTGGTGAAGCTTCACGAGCGCCGGCTTCGGCAGAAGTAAGCTACAGTCGTCCGGGCTATCACAAACTCAATGAAAGAGAGCTGTCTTTCAATAATGTAAAAATCCCTGTCTATGTTACCGGTCTAAATGAACTTCGTGCCCTCATCATTGATTTCAGCGTGGTGACTTCTAACCGTGCGACTAAGGCCTGGCTTGAGAAGAACGAGTTTCAGATGCGCGATCACCTCATCCACACACTTGAACCCGTTCTCCCAAGCTTTCCTATGACCGATGAAGGTCGCGCGATGATTACAGACAAACTCCATGCCGAACTCAATGCCTTCCTCGTCATTCATAAGATTGAAGGCGAGATCAAAGAAGCTCGCCTCGTCTACATCCTCGCCCACTAACTTGTTTGTAACCACGACTTAAGCGTTTTAGGATTCACACCTAAGTGTCGAGCTGTGCTCATCACTTCTCCACGACAACGTTGAAACGCCTGACGAGCATATTCGCGCTTCACTTCTTCCATGGAACGAATCGGATCGTCGGCATGAGAGATTCCATTGAGATCACTACTCATGGTGAGCAGTTTCTCATCCCAAGAATCAAAATCGAGCTTGTGTGTTTTGCTGCGAATTCTTTTGGCCTGCAAGTGGCCATAGAGCTGGCGGACATTTCCGGGCCAGGGCAGAGTTCGATAAAAATCAGTCAGCTTCTTTCCAATGACCACATGATTTTCCAGACTGAATAACTGGCAATGCCTTTCAATTTCTTCGGGAACATCACGCAACGGACGCAAGTCGGCCACCACGCCTTGCCCGAGACGGAAAAAGAAATCGGCGCGCATGGAACCTTGGGCGACGAGGCGACGCAGAGAACGTCCGGAAGCGAAGATCATACGCGCATCCGTGCGCTCTTCTCTCACTGCACCCACTGGACGAAAATGACCGCGATCCAAAAACAAGAGAAGCTTAACCTGTAACTCCGGAGTCAACGAATCTACTTCATCAAGAAAAAGTGTTCCCCCACTCGCCTGGGCGAGTGCTCCCATCCGATCTGCGTGCGCACCGGTGAAGGCGCCGCGCTTGTGGCCAAACAATTCTGTCTCCACCAGACCAGCTGCCAGCGAGGCGATATTCAGAGTCACAAATGAGCCGGCTCGGCCTGAGCGTTGATGAATCTCGCGGGCCAGATGACTCTTACCAGTTCCCGTTTCACCTTGTAGCAGCACGGGAAGTGAAGATGCTAAAACGCGCTCGTCTTGTAAGACTTCAGGTAAGGCGGGAGGAAGATGATTATAAAGTACGCCTTCGCGACGAAACTCAAGTCGACCGGGGGAATCGAGTCCTAATGTGTCTTGTCCTTCAATGAAAGCTTCTCGGCTCCACTGGCCATTAACAGTGAACGGCGTGCCATCCAATGAACGCAAAAGAAAACGTGACTCGTCTTGCACGGGAACCAATTCTAGTCGCCAGCGAAAAGAGCGCGGCTGAGCACCGGGCACAGAAATGATGGGAATGTTATCGTGCTCGTTATCACCCTCTGGCACGATGTCCCACTTCGTACGATTCAAGGGTATCCGACGACTGGGACGTGCCGGCGTAATGACGGCGCATGAGTCCCCATAACGCAGGCCTGTAAGCTTAAGTTGTTGCATGATTTTCTCCTCGTGCCGTGAACATGGCGCAAAGAAATTAAAGGAAACATGCAAAACGCCCTCTGAAGTGAAAAATCTCAGCTTTGCAACGCTAGACGCATGACGTGCCAGAAGGCACAATGGCGCCATGGCGATTCAAAAAGGCAAAACCGAATTTCTCATGGGGATCGATAAGGTCGATCAGCTGACCATGTGGTTGGGTGAACATCCGGCTGCCCAAGGCGTGGCCTTCATTGGCCGTTCGAACGTCGGCAAATCTTCTTTCATCAATGCGATTTTTGGAAAGTCAGTGGCTCGTGTTTCAAAAACTCCTGGTCGCACGCGCCAAGTGAACGTCTTCAAGTTTGATTGGCTTCCTGAAGGCGAAAAAGTTCCCAAACAATTTTATCTTTTTGATGTACCTGGTTACGGACATGCCGAAGTCTCCAAGGAGATGGGCCACAACTGGCAAATTCTTTTGAGCACCTTCTTCCGTGGCATCAGCGGTAAAGTGCTTTTGCTGAATTTGCAGGACGCGCGCCACCCACTGCAAGACGCTGATCTGCAGTTCCAAGAATACATCCGTCAGTTCGAGCTCGAGACCTACTTGGTGTTTAACAAAGTCGATAAGCTCAAAACGCAAAGCGAGCGCTTCGTTTTACAAAAACGCATGCCGGAAATCTACGAGCAAAATAAGTGGGTCAAGCAGATCTACTTCGCCTCGGCCGAGAAAGGCACGGGCGTTCTGCAGGTCGTGGATGGGATGATGAGTTTTCTTTTGAAGAGCTTGGTCTAGTCGAGCGGCTTCTTTAAATCCTGAACCTGACCTTCCATATCATGTAGCAGATTTTCCAACTCTTCCGCATGAGTCATGAGTACACGAGCTCGTGGCTCTTTCC
>JAKFUR010000137.1 GCA_021732585.1 Bacteriovoracaceae bacterium | reverse complement strand
CCTTTGATTGGAACTTCATCTTAGTGTTCTCCCCGCACGATAAATTTGAACTGCGTGAAGCCCACCTTGGCCGAAGATGCCATGATCTTTTCGATCTGTTGGTAGTCAGTACCACGGTCAAAAACTAAGTTAATCAAGGCCCCTGATTCAGACTTCTGTTCTTTCTCAGGAAGCAATTTGTGACGTTCTGAAAGTGCATTTTCTAGAGCGGCCAAGGCCGGTGCCTCGCCTGCTGGCATACGACTGATCTCTTGCATATCTAAGTAGATGGTTTGCTCTCCGTTGAGCTGAATAACAGGTGCGTAATGCGTGATGTGGGTCGACTCCGAATCGGCCATCTCCACGCCTTTTACCAGATCAAGCTGTAAGTCGGACGCATTGTAGTTCATTAGAAGGAACACCAACATGATTACCAAGATATCCAAAAGCGATGTGATATCGACTTCGAGCGCTTCCGGTTTACGGCGATTATTAAATCTTTTCTTCACATCGCCCCCTTTCCGTCGAAGACGATCTCTTCAAACATTTTTGAGTTCTTGTGTTCTTTGGCGTGATCAATGACTTTCACCAGACGGTGGAACGGTACTTTCCCTTGCGGACGCAACTGCGCCACGCGCTCATCCGGATGCTTGGCCTTAAGACCGGCGAGTGCTTCACGAAGTTTGTCCCATTCCGTATCGGAGTAGGAGCCCACTTTTACACTGGCAATCCCACGACGAACAACGATTTCTGTTGCGTGGACTTCAATCACAAGGTTCAAAGGATCTTTTTTCATCTTATCTTCGCGCAGCTCACGCACCATCGGAACGCTTGAGCCGATTTCATAGACGTTGACGAACTGAGCGCTCATCAACAAGAAGAAGATGAAAATGAAAACCGCGTCCATAATAGGCACGAGATTGATCTTCTCGGGTTTTTTCATAACATGGCGTTTGCGCATACGTACCTCTTCGCCGGTTTTATGTCAGAACAAGTAGCTTAAGCGGCGTCCTGGTCGTGGGTATTCTTGTAAGCTTTTTTAGTGCCCAAAAGATCTACCAACTTCACAGAGTTTTCTTCGATCTCTTTAATCATGCGCTCACCTTTCGCCTGCAAATAAGCATGGATCATCATCAAACTAATCGCTGACAACAAACCGAGAGCGGTGGTGTTCATCGCTACCGAAATACCCATGGCGAGAAGCTTAGCTTTTTCTGCAGCCTGGGCGTTGGCGACCGCACCGAATGATTGAATCAAACCTTGGATGGTTCCCAAAAGACCGAACAAGGTAGAAACGTTCGCCATCAAGGCGATGGTGGGAAGGCGTTGCTCAATTTTTGGCACCACTTCAAGAATGGTGGCCTCGAGAGCGTCTTGCACTTGTTCTTTAGTTTGATTCGCGCGCTTCAAACCGTTCTTCATGACCAAGGCCAAGAGCGCGTTTGATTCAGCACAGGCCTGAATGGCAGCTGAGATCTCGTTGCCCACGACAAACTTTCGGATGGTCGCAAAAAGAGATGCCCCGTCCACGTTGTAAACGCGGTAACGATTCCAACGCTCAAAAGCAATGGCGAGACCTACGGCCCAGATGCCGAGGATCACCCACATGAACACACCACCCTGGATCATGAACTGGGCGGCCCACTCAAAAAAGTTAAGTTCAGGGTTGGCAACAGCGGCAGCCAAAGCTTCAGATGAGGCTTGGTTGGCGGCGGCAGCGGCGGTACTATCCATGGAAAGGCTCCTTAGTTCAGCGCAGGGTTTGGATGTCGTGTTTAATATTTGGATCGAAGTCAGTACGGTTATACAGGTCCAGCTCGAAGCGACGGCGGTCACGTTCGCGCACGGACAAGTCACCAGGAGCGATCAATTGGCCTTTAACCTCAAGATCGCCCAAGTCGAATTTTTCATATTTTTTATATTCATAAATCGTCTTCTGTTCTTCCGCGTAGGCCACAGAACAAACGAGAAGAAGCAAGGCCAACCATTTATTCTTCACGAGGGGCCTCCTTTTTGACGGTGCTGCAGTTGCTTGCCAGACCAAATGAAAAGTCCCCGAGTTCATCCGCCCAGAAAGCTCCGTGGAACTTCCAGAAGGCTTCAAAGCGCGTGCGCTTAACTTGTGAAAAGCTACCGCGGCCGCGGTCAGAAATGAGTTTCTTAGAGCCGTACACCAGGTCTTTCTTGCGTGAGATGATTTCCAACTTCACCTTGAAGAGCTCTTCGGAAAGCTCATAGACGTTTGAGATAAACTCAAACATGTCTTTCTTGGCGTGGTAGTTAATTCGACCCACCAGGTTTTCCTTTACGGCCCCTAAATGGGCCACACTGTCTTTCATCCATCCGCGTGCGCGGTGATTAGATGGAAGGTTTTGGAGCACTAGTGCTAATCGGTCCGATTCAGCCTTAACTTTAACTAAAGAGGCTTGGTCGAGAGCGAAGCGTGGGCGCTGTCCAATCTGTGCGGCCAACTGTCCGATAAACGGATGCAGCTGACGACGCTGCTCAGGCGAGAGTTGCATCAACTCAAAAAAATGTGTTTGGGAGTTCTTATGAGCGTTCAACATCCCTTCCAAGGCTTCAGTGCGTGGCTTGTAGTTGTTGTAGAACTGATCAATCACCACCAGTGAGTCATCGTACAAGCACAAGCGGAAATAGCTAAGAGCGGTGAGCACTTCGGCCTCTGGCTCGAAGTACGATTCAAGCAACGGCGATTTGTAAGTTACAAGTAGGCCAAGGCTGCGGTTGTAGTCTTGCACGTTGTAGAAGGCCCAGGCTTTTTCTAAGAGCAAGTAAGGCCATTTGTAAGCGCGCTTACTGATGCGGGCGTAGGCCTCAACCGCTTCCGGATATTTCGCAGCTTTATAAAGTTTGCGAGCACGGATGGTGATGCAGTCTTCCGCCAAGACCGTGTAGTAACGCTTGAGCAATGGTGAGTTCACTTCATCAGCGCGCTTACCAGCAATCTCGTAGCACTGTTCTTCAAAGGCTTCACGAGCACCATCAGCGCCGGTATCGGCCGCCATGTCGGCGAGCAACAAACGCGCCTCAGGATAGTAGCGATGCCAACGTGGAACGTTCACTAACCACTTCTGCGCGTCTTTCGCCTTCTTCTCTTTCCAGGCTTCGCGACCAAGCAGAAAGTGAACACTGGCCACATGCATTTTAGAAAGCACGCCACGATCGTAATCTTCTAAGGCTTCGACGTTCGTCTTAAGAACGAGATCTTCAAGTAATTCGAGATCTGCGCTCTCTTGATCTTTCTGTTTCGCCAGATGACGAACCTGCGCATCGAGAGCGGCATAGGTAAAACCCGCCTCGGCGAGTTGATTGGCATCGGGCTTCGCTTTCCAATTGATCTCCTGGGCCCAAACCGGTGAGGCCAAGAGGAGGATGAACAAGTACTTCATACCTTCCCCTTAGTACGACCAGCCGAGCTGGAAGATGAGATCATTATTTGAGCGAACTTTGTCTTGTTTCGGATTCTTTGGGCCCGGAGCGCGATAGTAAGTCCCGACCCACTCCACACCGACGTGCCAGTTTTGGTTCAAGTGAAACTTGAACGCACTCTTGGCATACGCGCCGGCATTGTTCTCGGACTCGTATCTGTCTTCGCTGGAGGCGGCCGTGACTGACTTCAAGTTACTCTTAGTTGTCACCTGCGCCACACCGGCACCGAAACTCCAATCAAAATAAACGATCTTGTTGAAGGTGTTGATCTTACCGTAGAACGGCGACCACACGATACCCGCGCCGAGAGTTCTATCTGGACGACGAACGAAAGGCACACCTTCATTCAACAGCTGGACGTTGCGGAAGTTGTCGTTGTTGTTGTTCTGGTAGCCGAGGTACATCACCTCTACCGCCCATTCTTCGTGAAAGTAAAAACCGGCTTTCACCGCCACACCTCGCGTGTCTTGAAATGCGGACGTGAGGTTTTGTAAGTACCCCACGTCCATATACAAAGTGTGTTCTTTCTTATGGATCTTATTCTGGAGCACGTAGACAGCTTTATCCGGATCAAGCCAAAGAAAGTCGTAAGTACTCTCCTCGCCTGCATACGAACTCATCGCCCACAACCCCAACATGCTTGCCAACATCAACTTCAACATTTAGCAACTCCAACTAGTATTGGTAACGAACTTGAACTGAAGATCCCACTGCTGGGACAGAACCTGCATCAAATTTCAACTGACGACCAGTCACCGACCAGCCACTTGCTTGCACAACACCATTCACACGTACTTCCACTGTTCCCGCGACTGGATCGTGAGCAAGAGGGAAAGTATCGAGCAAGCTGATGATCTGCTGGCTCATGTCTCTTAAAACAGTAGCGAAGTTTGATTTGATATCGGCAACGGTACCGCCGGTCTGATCAGCTTGATAACCGTAGCGCTCAAATCCACAAGCGATACCGCCGCCAGTTTGACAAGGAACGGTGTTCACAATCGAGTAGGCCTTCACATAGCCTGCATTCGTCTTTGCCGCTTGCAATGAGGCTAAGTACTCTTCTTTTGTCTTTGGCGATTGGTCTTCTTCGTCTGACAAGTAAACTACAACCAAGTAAGCGTCATCGCGCATCCAAGAAGTTTTGTAACGATTGATGAAAGATTCCGAAGCTTGCAAACCTTTCTCGTTACCATCCCCGCGAATACCTACGTTTACATGGCGAGCGAAGTCGGACTTAAAGTCTGCTTCATCGGCCGCTGCTTCAGCAGAAGTCAAATCGGCGAGAGATGTACTAACTGCATTACCGCCGCCGTTAGTGCGGGTATCAGTAGTTGTTACACCCATCTTGAAGTTGACGTTTTCATCGATAAAGTCGTCGATGAATGCAGAGAAGTTATCGCCGAGCGACTCTTGCTCTTCTGCCATCGAACCCGAGTTATCGATAACCCAAATGACATCGAGTTTCTTGTCTGAAGCCGCAGTTTGATTGAACGACTCGTCGGCCCACTGAGTAGTAGACCCAGTGGTTGAACCACCAGTGCTGCCGCCATCAGTTGCACCTGTTGTCGATCCGCCAGTGCTGCTACCATCAGTAGATCCAGTGGTTGAACCCGTTGTTGAGCCACCGGTGCTGCTGCCGTCTGTAGAGCCTGCTGTAGAACTGCCGTCTGTAGTACCAGTTGTTCCCCCAACGGTTGAACCGTCAGTAGAACCAGTAGTGCCGCCAACGGTAGATCCGTCGGTTGAACCACCCGTACTGCTGCCATCAGTTGAACCGCCAACAGTAGAGCCATCAACGCCACCAACGGTAGAACCGTCGGCACCGCCAACAACACCGCCATCAACCTGTTCATCAGGCTTGAAAGGGTTTTCTAAAAAGTCTTTCTCGTAGAACTCGTCTTTGTTACAACCAGCTACGAAAACAGAAAGGGCCACGAACAGAACACGAACTGAAAGCTCAAAGGTGGACGTCTTCATGACGCTGCTCCTATAGAGCGCACCTAGACTTAGGTCTTTCCATGCTACCGGTCAAAGTAGCAAGACCAGGTCCTGCGGTATTTCTTCGGTTTTGGGTTCAACAGACGTGCAACATTAACGGACGTGCCACATCAAAACCGAAAGAAGAATGTATGATCGGATTTTAGGCCCACCTTGAACTACCTTCAAGAAGAGTCCTGAAAATACGTCCGATCCCCACAATTACTCGTATTTGTCCTGCATCGGAGGAAGGCCCAAGGAATGTTAATTTAAGTCTAAAAGCTTATAAATCGACTCCATTGTTTGGCAGTCGCTGACATCCTCAGCACTTACGGGTATAACTTCCCTCATGCTGACTCCTGCGCTCACCTCACCCGATGGCACGGCCAAATTTCTCCATACCTTAGGCGATGGTCTCAGCGTCGAATCAGTTCTTATTCCTTTTTCTAAACGCCATTCGGTTTGTCTTTCTTCGCAGGTCGGCTGCGCCATGGCCTGCACATTTTGTCATACTGGTTTGATGGGACTTAAGCGTCATCTCAGTTCTCAAGAAATTACCCAACAGTATATTGACGTGAAGAACTGGCACTTGAATCATTCGCCGGAACGTTTGCCGCCGACAGTGGTGTTTATGGGCCAGGGTGAACCGTTGCATAACTTCGATGCACTCAAAGGCGCGATTCAGTGGCTGACAGATCATCAGGGCGGCAACATCGGTCCGCGCATGATCACCGTTTCCACCGCGGGTTATGTTCCGGGCCTTGAGAGGTTTGCGGAACTCGGTGGCGTGAATCTCGCGCTTTCGCTGCACTCTCCGTTTGATGAAGAACGCTCGCAGCTTATTCCACTAAACAAACGCTGGAACGTGGCTGAGGTCTTTAAAGTCATCGACGCTATTCCACGCCGTCGTCGTCAGTACATCAACTGCGAATATCTTTTGATGAAAGGTGTGAACCATTCTGAACGACATGCTGATGCGCTCGTTGAACTTCTAGGCCATCGCCAAGCTATGGTGAATCTGATTCCGTTTAATCCTTTCCCAGGTGCTCCTTGGCAGCGTCCCAGTGAAGACGAGATCGAAATATTTATGCAGCAGCTGGTAGCACGTAAGTTACGCGTGTTTCGTCGTACCACCAAAGGTGAAGAGATTATGGCCGCGTGCGGTCAGCTCAACACCGGCATGAAGGAGGCGCGCGTATGAAAGATCGCTTTCATGGCATTGGTCGTCTCTATGGCACAGCTGCACTCCCCGCTCTCGCACAGTCTCGCGTGATGGTGGTGGGTATCGGTGGCGTGGGCTCATGGGCGGCAGAAGCCTTGGCTCGCACGGGCATCGGTCATATCATGTTGGTAGACCTGGATGATAT
>JAKFUR010000020.1 GCA_021732585.1 Bacteriovoracaceae bacterium | reverse complement strand
GATCAAGATTGCTGACTGGCAGACCTATTATAATAGTAGTCGTCCCCATGGATCCCTGGACTTTTTAACGCCTGAACGGTATGCGTTAAATGAAAGGACAACTGTTTGAATTTTTGGGGTCAAATCCTGAACGACGTGTGCCCTTTACATGAAGCTTGGAGGTTTTTGCGTGACCCATGGGATGGAAGTTACAAACGGATCAAGCATGGGACTCTTCGCAGCGCACTGCGCCTTCGCAGCGGAAGTAATACCCGTTTCAGAGGATATTCGTTACACTTTCCACCTCTCGGAGGAGTCATGGAATACAAGCATCTTGAGTTAGAACCTAAGTGGCAAAATTACTGGGCCGATAACAAAACTTTCAAAACAGTTTTAGATAAGTCGAAACCTAAGTACTACGTGCTCGACATGTTCCCCTATCCATCTGGTGCTGGTCTACACGTGGGTCACCCTGAGGGTTACACCGCCACTGATATCATGGCCCGCTACAAGCGCATGAAAGGCTTCAACGTTCTTCACCCGATGGGTTGGGATTCGTTCGGATTGCCGGCAGAAAACTACGCCATCAAAACAGGTATTCATCCGGACATCGTAACTCAACAAAATATCAAAACCTTTAAGCGCCAATTGTCGTCACTTGGTTTTAGCTATGATTGGGATCGTGAAGTCGCGACTTCTAACGTGGATTACTACAAGTGGACTCAGTGGATTTTCGTGCAGCTTTATAACAAGGGCCTCGCCTACGAATCCCACATGATGGTGAACTGGTGCCCGGAACTTAAGACCGTACTCGCCAACGAAGAAGTCATCAACGGCAAATCAGAAGTGGGCGGTCATCCCGTTATTCGCAAACCGATGAAGCAGTGGATGCTCAAAATCACTGAATACGCCGATCGTTTGTTGAATGATCTGGAAGGTCTTGATTGGCCTGAGTCGATCAAAGAACAGCAGCGCGTGTGGATTGGAAAGTCTGAAGGCGCGACAGTGAAATTTGCTGTCGACGGCGCGAAAGAATTCATCGAAGTCTTCACCACTCGTCCGGATACACTTTTCGGCGCAACCTACATGGTGCTCGCTCCTGAACATAAACTCGTGGACGTCATTTCAACAGCTGAAAACAAAGCCAAGATTGAAACATACCGCACGGCCTGCGCAGCGAAGTCTGATCTCGAGCGCACAGAATTGAACAAAGATAAATCTGGTGTCTTCACCGGCGCCTACGCGATTAATCCGGCCAACGGTCAGAAGATCCCCGTGTGGATCGCTGATTACGTGCTCACGACTTATGGCACGGGCGCGATTATGTCCGTACCAGGACACGACGAGCGTGACTGGGAATTCGCGAAACGTTTCAATCTCCCGATCGTTGAAGTGCTCAAGGGCGGCAACGTCGATGAGGCCGCCTTCACCGGCGACGGCGAGCATGTGAACTCAGGATTCTTGGATGGCAGCAACAAAGCTGACGGCATCAAGAAAATGATCGCGTGGCTCGAAGAAAAAAAAATCGGCACGAAAAAGATTAATTACAAATTGCGAGACTGGCTCTTTTCTCGTCAACGTTACTGGGGCGAGCCCTTCCCTATTTTAAAATACGAAGACGGCACTGTTCGTTGTCTTGATGCGGATGAACTTCCAGTCACCCTCCCTCAAGTGGAGCGCTACGAACCAGCCGGCACGGGTGAATCACCTCTCGCGACTATTCCTGAATGGGTGAATGTGATCTGTCCGAAAACGGGCAAACCAGCTAAGCGCGAAACCAACACCATGCCTCAGTGGGCCGGCTCATGCTGGTACTACCTGCGTTTCATCGATCCAAAAAATGAACAGGGCGCCTGGGATAAAGATCTCGAAAAATTCTGGATGCCGGTTGATTTGTATGTCGGTGGTGCTGAGCACGCCGTCTTACACTTGCTCTACGCACGCTTCTGGCACAAGGTACTTTATGATCTCGGTTTTGTGTCAACGCTCGAGCCCTTCAAGAAACTTGTGAACCAGGGTTTGATCCTCGGTGAAGACGGCGAGAAGATGTCGAAGTCTCGTGGCAACGTGGTGAACCCCGACAGCATCGTGCAAGAGTGCGGTGCCGATACATTGCGTTTGTATGAGATGTTCATGGGCCCACTTGAGAAAGTGAAGCCATGGAATCAAAACGGCGTGAAGGGCGTGCACAATTTCTTGTCACGTGCGTTGCGTATTTTTGGCGACACCACTGCTCAGCACAACGATGCCGAGAACCCAGAGCTTTTGAAAGAGCTGCACAAGACCATCAAAAAAGTCGGCGATGATATTGAAGGCATGAAGTTCAACACCGCCATTTCGCAGATGATGATTCTCGTGAACTTGGCGATGAAAGTGGGCAAGGTCAGCAAGAAGTCCGCCGAGACTTTCGCGTTAATTCTTTCACCTTTCGCTCCTCACTTGGGTGAAGAGATGTGGGCACTGACTGGCCACACTAAATCACTGGCTTTTGAGGCCTGGCCTAGTTTTGACCCAGCCCTGGCCAAAGACGACACCATCACCATGGCGGTGCAGATCAACGGTAAGACCCGGACGACGCTGGATGTGCCTGCCGACATCACCAAAGAAGCCTTCTTTGAGCTAGCCAAAGCTGACCCTAACATCGTGAAATGGATAACAGGACCCATTGTGAAAGAGGTCTATGTCCCTGGTAAAATTTGCAACTTCATCGTCAAAGCGTAAGAGATAGGAGATCACTTGTTTATGCTAGATTGTCTCGCTTTCATTGCGCTCGCTGAGCTGCAGCCGAGCTTCTCCCAGCTTCCACGTGGCATGGCCCGCATGGAAACTGGTCACATCGCTGAACAAACAGTGAGAGATGTGCGTGTCTTTTTGAAAGAGCAAGATGGCGCGAATTACTATTGGGTCGAATCGGCTCACGGTCCTATTCGCCGTTATGTAGACAAGGTTCCGAAACTTTCTCGCTCACAAGAATTCTGCGACATCATGGATGTGCAGTTCACACAAACCGGAACGCACACCTGGGAGCTTGCAGGCACGATGCAGGGTCTTCCGACTCGAGGCCTCGTTGATCTCTCGCGTAGTTTTTTTCATAACCATGTGTGGGTGACTGTTGAATCACTTTTGCGTCTTGAAGTTCTTCCCCTTCCCAACATCCGCATCGAAGCTCTCGATCTCGCATCTATTCAACTGTGTGAGGCTTCTGAATGTAGCGCAGAAGAAGACCTCACCTACCTTAAGCGATAGCACGTGAAATCGTTCACTGAAGAGAGTCGTCAAGAAATTCTGGCACGCAGCCTTCCTCCAGCCATTACGTTTGCTATCCTGGCCGTGCTCGTTTTTGTGATTCCCAAGCTCAATGACGAACATCTTCTATTCGTAGGCCCGCCCTGCCTTATTATTATTCTTGCAAGTCTTTGGCGTGTGGCCTTGTATTTCCAATGGCAAAAAAAGAAAGCCGACTTTTCGAACATCTGGCTGCAGTTCAATATCGCTAGTCTGATTAACTCCGTTTGTTGGGGTACGGCCTTGAGCCTCGTGGTTTACCAGAACGAAAGCTCGCCATTGATTGTGACCTTTGCACTGCTTATCGCAGCAGCTATTGGCAATGCTTCGATCTTTACTCTCGGAAATGACACCAAACTGCATATTCCTTTTGTCACTCTAACTCTCCTACCTTTGACGGGAATTTCCTTTTATCAATACTCTATAAGTCTTGATCACGGTGATCTCGGAATTGCCATCATCTTGTTTCTTGGGATGATCTACATGCTGTCCCAAGGACGTGTGCATCGTCGGCGCTTCGCTGAAAAGATTAAAGCCGAGAACGATTTGCTTTCGAGTCAGCAGGAGTTGCTGCAACAACGGGCCATGACAGAGCACGCCAATCGCCTCGCTTCAGTGGGCGAGATGGCCGCGGGGTTTGCGCATGAAATAAACAACCCATTAACGGTTATTTCCGGTAACCTGGAATTACTCCAAGCACACCTTGCTAAAACTGACGCCGACGCACAAGTGGTGAAGCATGCTGGCCGAGCCCTTAATGCAAGCCAGCGCATTAGCAAGATTGTCAAAAGCCTTCGCACACTTTCTTATCGCTCGGCTGATGAAGGTCGAGACTGGCATAACATCGCCACCATTGTTAATGAGACGTTGGAGCTTTATGTGGAGCGAATTGAATCTCACCAGATTCGAATCTCCTCCGAGCTGATTGAACAGAAAATTTGGTGTGATGATGTTCAGATCATGCAAGTGTTCTTGAATCTTTTGAACAATGCATTCGACGTAGTTGAGAATTTACCGACAGCAGACCGCTGGATTAAGGTGATTGTTCAAATTCAAAACAATCAACTTATTCTTAGTTTAACCAATGGTGGTAAAGCGATCGATAAAGATCTGGTAACAAAAATCTTTACCCCTTTCTTCACCACGAAACCTGTCGGACAAGGCATGGGATTGGGACTCGCCATTTCACGTAGCTTGGCCCTGCGACACAAGGGCGACTTGCAGGTTCAGCATGCAGACGGACACACTTGCTTCCGTCTGCTGCTGCCTTTGACGAATTAGTTTCTGCGATACTCTTCGCGACGACAGATGACTGGAAACTCCGCAGACACCAGACCAAGAGACGCGATGTTAAGGTTCTTCAATTTACCAGGCCCGGCTACATTGCACGAGGCTTCGAGAGTGAACGACCCACGGTCTGACTGCACGCTCAAGGTGCAGAGTTCGCCGCCCGGATCCACGAACGAAATCTCATCACCACCGAAGTACTCGAAAGGGTCAGGATTGCCGCGCTCTCCAGCCGCGATGTTAACCTTCCCTTTGTGAATACCGACCACCTCTCCGTCGTCTATGAAGGTCACGTCTTGGTCGGCGATTTTTCCTTCGCAGACGACGAGTTGGACGGCAAAGGCCTTGCTCGCGCCCAAGGCAAGAACAGCTGCTAGCACAAATGATTTCATAGAAGCTCCGTTGGTTGGTTTTAACTGCACGAAGCGAACGCTAGCACGACACTTCAAAACTCAAGTTCGATGGATAATTTCTACAGCGGGGAATGTGGTTGCGGCAGTAACCAGCAGGCTAAGGAAAATCAACGGTGGTTTCCCAGCCGTAGTGATCAGAGATATGGGTCGGTTCTCCACGACGGGTCACAATGAGGTCATTGAGCGTAAGCGCTCCATCACGGGGAGTCAGTTGTGTTGAGACATAGATGTGATCGATCTTGCCGTTGGTGTTGTCTTTGAATGAATTACTCGCGCAACTGGTGTTCACGGCCGGATCAAAAGGCGCCTGCTTCAGCGTTGGGAACAAAGTAGCGAAGGCTTTCCAAGAGAGATCGTCGCTCACTGGGTTTGGCCCAAAGTTAAAGTCGCCCCCGAAAACCAACGGCTCTCCCTTGGTTTTCTCCAGCAAGAACTTACTCGCCTGCTTGAGCTGCGAAAGACGAACATTTTGATAAGAGGTGCAGTCACTAAAATCACTGGTACTGCAGTAATTCGCCACCAAGTGCGTGTTCGCCACCCAGAGTGAGCGACCATCAGGTAGACGGGCCCTCGCAAGATACACTGACTTACGAACCAACCTCTCGCCATGTTTAAAAATCGCTTTTAAGCCACTCGGACGTACGAGAACCTTTCGCTGTTGTTGATCGAGGGGAAACTTCGACAAGATCAAGAGACCCGAGCCGAGGTTTCCTTCCCGGTCAGTAGAGCCGGTCGCGCGCAAATTCATAACATAGGGATAACCACAGCGACTCAGACGTGCCCGATGGTTCTTCGTCCAAACTTCTTGCAGTAAAACAAAATCCCACACACCCGACTTAAGTCGGTCGCACAGTACATCCATTCTTTCTTGGGTAAAGCGACCCTCGGAGAAATCGGGCTTGGCGTAGACATTGTAGGTCAGCACACGAATAGTCGTGACAGCATTGGCCGCCGTGGCCAGGAGGCTGGTCATAAGTAAGAACCCAAAAAGCATGCATAATTTTTAGCAGATGCTAGAGGACTTGGAACAGATAATTAAGAACCGTGAGGCCCAGCCCAGCGACGACAGGAATTGTTAGATTATCGTCGATATTAAAGGCCGACATCATTTCGCCTAACGCACCGACGACTCCACCCAAAATCGCAAACCAAAGGAGCGATGACCCGCCCGCGCCATAGGCGATTCCGTAAAACAACGTCAGGAGATAGCAGGTGAAGAAACAAGCAATCGCACCCTGCAAAGACTTGTTGGGCATGATCTTGTCTTTACCGTAGAGGATGCCAAAGAATGAAGAGATGGGGTCCGAATAAACCAAGAACATGACCGAGAGAAGAGCGATGCGAGGTTCAAAGACCAGCAAGGCAATGGAAACCCCGAGAGCGTAGAAAGGAAAACCGGTGAAGCCGTTACGCTCCGAAGCGCGCATGAACGGACCCATGAGACCAATGACGATGGCATTAAGCTTTTCGCTGCGGGCGCGAATGATGTCCACGCTGAAACCACCGATGGCCACGGCGAGAATCGCCCAACCCCAGATCGAGGTCAGCTCACCGGTCTGGTAGTAAACAAATAGACAGGCCGAGCCACTGCCCATGTGCCACAGCTTGCGGAGAATATGTAGATCGCTACGCTTCGCGAGCACGCGATTCAAGGGATTGTTGGCCATGGCAGCTCTTACACCCACGTCGTAACCTCAAAGCTAAATAAATAATATTCTAGTCTGCATTCTTACAAAGCCTAACTTTAAAGGCTTTCGCAAGGCCCGTCCACCCCTCGTGCACCTTTTTCATAAACCCCTGCATTTTCTTATAATTACGCCCTTTCTGAACCGCGAACTCCGTCGCTAT
>JAKFUR010000148.1 GCA_021732585.1 Bacteriovoracaceae bacterium | reverse complement strand
TAGAGGACTCTAGCGTTTTGAGGTCGGAATAAGAAAAGCCCTTCATAATCTGCTCCTTTAAGGGATTTTACCCCATCTCCTAGAAAAGCGGTTTTTAATGCTTGTCTAGAAAACGGGGAGCAGATCAATCAGGGCCCTCGAGATTAAGAAATGACTAGCGCTTAGACATGTTCAAGAGCTGGTTCACCACGTTGATCAAAGGCTGCGGACGTGGGTACTTGAACTCGCATGGAACTTCTTTCGAACCGCGACCTTCTTCAGGAATCACGGTACATTTTTCTGCGAAACCAAATTCACGAGTCACGTTGTAGATGAACCCGTGCGCCGCTTTGGCCGGACCAGACCAGCTCTTCGGAGTTTGGCCACGACCGTCCCATTTCTCGAGTGCCAACGGTTGGAAGTACATCATGAAGTTCTTCGGCATCGCCCAGAAGAAGTCCGGCTGAAGGATGCGTGAGGTAGCTTCCTCTTCCTGCTGGTTTCTGTTGCGACCGGTGCGAGGAGCGATGACTTTCTCAGCGCGCCACTGGCCGCCGAGGATGTTGCCGAAAGCATCGAGCTCGAGATCGTACATGAACTTCTTCGACTTAAACTTGTCGTCTTCTGTCGAGTTCGTTTCGTTCTCTTTCGGGTTCGACCAGTCAGTGTAGATCATTTCCATTTCAACACCAACGAGCTTCACAGCTTGTGGGTTACGAGCAGATTGGTACGCATCTTTGAAGTCCACGAGATCGATCGTCGCTTCGTGGATGTTGCCTTTCTTACCCGTCTTCGGGTTGAACCAGTTGTACTTGTAGCCAGACAACGGGTGGTTGTTCACAGTCGCGTGGTAATCCACTTCGACAACGAACGCGCGACCTTGTACGCCTGTCAAGTTAACCACAGATGCGTGCCACACTGCTGGGTGAACGTCAGCACAACGAGGAGCGACTTCTTCGCCTTCTTTCTTCGGCAACGCATCTACGTTACGGCCGTACTCGTCTGTCTTCACGTTTTTATCTAAGCAGCGTAGACCTTCGACGACAACGTTGTCTTGCACCGTCGAGTTCGCGAACAACAACGATACGAGGGCCTTGATATCATCTGGATAGAACGGCATGCGCTTACCGTTAGGAAGCGTGATGGTGACTGTGTTTTCTGCACGCGGGTAACCAGTGGCTGCGAGGGCCCAACCGTGGCAGATACCTTCCCAAAGTGCCATGAGCTTTGTTGACTTCGGCAAACGGTAGCCGGCAGGAATATCGATCGAGCTCAAGAAGCCCCATTTCTTCGAGCTACCCCAGCCTTCAACGAATTGCCACACGCGAGATGTGAGATCGAAGCTCGTGTCACCCATAAGAAGATCGTATTTTTCTGACGGCGCAAGTTCGGCGAGTTCTTTTTCATCGAGGTTCATGACGTTGTTCAAGACTTCGTTACGACGCTTCTTCCAGCGCTTCACGTTGCCTTCCCAACCGATCATTTCCCAAACGCGGAAATAAGTTTTGTCTTGGTATGTGTTGGCGATCTGACCTTGAATCAACGCCCAGAAGTAGCCGCCCCACGGAACCGCTTTCGCATTCACTTCCATGAGTCCACGACGCTCCATCTCAACGACGTTCATGAGCGGGCGAGGATCTTCGGTCATCTTCGTGATCTTGCCGCGCACTTCTTCGATTGAATAAGGCTTGTAGGGGTAGATCTCGCGCAATGGATCTTGCGCAAAAGCAGCCGTGGTTGTGAGGCATGACGCCAACACTAAAAGTTTAAGAGAGCGGTTCATAGAGTCTCCTCTAGGGGTGAAAAAAATCATTTTTATTGCATTGCGTTTATACCAAGACTTGGCGCAGCAATGTTGTGAGTTTTCAATAACCTATACTTTTTTCATAGTTACGCGACGCGTCTAAGGCATGGATATCACATTTTTATGTCGCCAAGCAGTAGCTGGGCACGTTATAAGGCCTCCAAACTGACTAACCTTTGTAAGGAGTACCTTGTGAAAAAGATGCTTATTGCGTCCCTGGCCCTCGTTTTAGCGGCCCCAGCTGTGTTTGCTGCCGAACTGACCACCCGTCTGGTTCAAGTCGGCGAGCCAGAAGCCGGTAAGACTGAAGTCCCAGTTATGGCAGAAGGCGACGGACGTGTTTTGTGGGTTGATGCCCGTGACACCGCTTTGCTCGCCGCTCTCACCAGTGCACAAGTTGAAGACCGTACCGTACGTGTCGATTTCAATGAGGCCGATGGCCGCCTGAATGGTGTTGTACTTTTGGACGTAGGAGTTGAAGAGGATGAGACTGGTGACTTCGGTTACGAGAAAGAAAACTTCAATCCAACTGTTTTGGATTTTAATTCTGCGCTGACAATTTTTGATGCCATGGACGGACGCACGAAGCGTGACTCTCAATGCTTCAATCGTGCACACGGTTGGGCCTACGACATGAAGACTCGCTACAATGTGGACTCAATGAAGATCTTCATTTTCTTCACGTCTCGCTACATCCGCGAGTACCGTTACAAGTGGTGGTTCCACGTGGCCCCTATGGTTTTGACAGCTCAAGATAACATGAGCGTTGAGCAGGTCATGGACGTAAGTTTCACCAACGGTCCTACTTTGATGCGCAACTGGACGAACTACTTCATGCAAAATGATTGGGCGTGCCCAAGCGTGAACACGTATTCTGAGTACCGCTTGAACCAAAAGTCACAGTACTGCTACCTGATCCGCGCTAACATGTTCTACCGTTCACCACGTGACCTTGAGCAACTTGAGACTCAAGGCCGCCAAGAGTTAGGTTGGAATATGAACGAATTGGCGGAAGCTCGCCGTCAGGCCTTCAAGAACTGGCGCAGATACAATCCATAATCAGATCTGCAAAAAAAGGCTCCTTCGGGAGCCCTTTTTTATTATTTTTTTGGTGTCTCACACAGCGCCGCTGTCGCTCCCACACACGGGGTATGGTTCACCGGCTCCAACACTGTCGTGCGATTGCCCTCGTGGCGCATGCGCGAAATTTCTTTATAAATCAGAGCGCGCATCCGGTTGATCTGACCCAGAGGGCGGGTCTGGGGATGACTATGCCACGGGTCCATGCTGAGGTTCTCGCAGAAGTTAGTTTGCGCTGCTGAGGTTATGCCGGTCTGCTGAGGAATCGTGATCGTGCCCACTTTGATATAGGGCGATTTTTTTTCATCCCAAATCTGGCGTGGGTCTTCCACGGGGTTGCGTTGTGGATCGAGGTTAGGCTGGACATAAAAGTTGTAGCACGCAGAGCCTTTCGCCAGTGTTTGCACTAAGCGCTCTTGCAAGTAGCGCGGGCCCGGGTTGGCGGGAATGGTCTCGGCAGTGGCCGCACAGGGTTCGGCTTTGAAGCGCATGGAGCGGTTGCCGAGCTTGTAAGTGACTGAGCTGAAGTAGCTAACCTTCACAGGATTGGCGATCTTCACACGGGCACCTAAGAGGCGCTTCGCACTCAGTGGGTGAGTGATGCCGTAGAGAGCGAGGCGTGCCGTTCCGCCCGTGAGGGCATTAAAGAGCTTGAGATAGTCATCGCCATCTTTAGAGAAGAATTCTTTGGATGTGATCATGAGAAAATCTTGGCTACCGCTTTCACTGCCTTCGATGTTCATGAGCTTGACTGCCATGCCACGAACATCTTTTTCAATGTCAGGTTTTTTCGCGCCATCAGGATCACCATTTGAGAAGCGCACCCATGCGTCGAAAGTTTTTGCGTTCTGAGCAAACACACCTACACGGTGAGCGGCCGGAAGATTTTTATTATCGATGGTCATGCTGGCCTGCACGCAGCCATGAGCTTTCGGGTGAGCATCGCGATTCATCACACCCGACGTTGCTGCACGCTCGTTCACAATCTCGCGCGTGTGCGCCAAAATGTTTTGCGCTTGCTCATCGTTTTTTGGAGTCCAGCTTTCACCCAACTCGGGAGCGGGTAGCTCATGGAGATTCGCCGTTGAACGCTCAGGCAATTTGTCCTGGCAGGCGGTAAGAGTGAGAGCGAGAATTGGCCAAATGAGTTTTTTCATTCCTAGATTTTACGGTGCAAGAGCATCCCTCACTAGGTAGGCAAACTAATACCTGACTAAAACTTAAGAGAAAAATCAAAGCCAAAGATGGTGGTATCCATGGTGGGCTTAGTCAGCGCCTGGGTATAAACGCCTACATGAGTGAAAGGGGCGGTTTGGAAGAAGTAGTTCAACGCCAAACGGGCCCGGTCGGGAAGGTTATTGTTGAACTCGGTGGTGTCGGTCTCGTTCCCACGCTGGTCCCAGTCAAAAGAAATTAAGGAAGCGATCTGCCACTGAGGCGCCAGTTGGAAGTTGGCGTAAGGGCCCATGGTCAAAAGGGTGGTTTGGAGTGGCGTCGGCAATCCACCCACAAACGGCGGTGGAAGGGTGGCACGCGCATAACGATAGCGAATGAATTGTGTGGTCCAGCCAGCGCTCAAGCGCGACGGTGGCAGCGCGAAGACGAGGGTCTGAGAAATCACTGCGCCAAATTTTAGCTCATCGTTGCGAGAGCCCGGCGTGGTTGGAAGTTCAATGGCAAAAGTATGAAAGGCGCGCGCGAAATGCACGTCAAAGCCCGGGGTGGCGAGATAGATGCGGGCGTTGAAAAGTTCTGCCGTGTTGTCGTTGATGAATCCTTCGTCAGTTTCTACCGGACCAGTGAAATGATGAATGCCCGAAAGTGTAGCGCCCATCGCCCAATCAGCATTGAACTGCCAACGAAGATTAAAGGCGTGGAAGGTCTGCAGAGGGGCGTTGCCCTCGAGAAAGACGTTATAGGTTTCGTCAATAGGCAGACCCGGTGAAGGGCCCATCAAAGAAAAATAATAGGAGAGGGAGAGTTTTTCGGTGAGTACTTTCCAGAGGGCGCTATCGCCGATGGGGGCCTGGTTGGCATTAAAAGCAGCGTAAGAACTTGGGCCTTGATCACGTCCGCCATCGCGTTGAGCAAAAGCGGTGGTCGCTCCTAAAAGAAGAGCGACCAGCACGAGGGCAAATTTCATCGGCCGGCCTGGGCCTGCGCGTTCGCATTAAGTTGGTTGAACAATTTTGCACGATCCATAAGCGACTCTTTCAAGTTTTCAATCACTACGCGACGCTGGACGGTTTCGATGTCCTTAGCGAGTTTGGCGCCGATCTCTTCTTTCACGCCAACCCATTCCAGAGTGAGATTATGGAAAAGGGTCTCTTGTAGCATCTCAGTTTTTGCGAGATCTGCAAGTCCCATCCCATCAAGATTGCCGTTGTTCACATCGCGTTCAACCAGCAGCTCTAGCTCTTGGCGCTTGGCCGAGTAAAGTGATTGCAAGACCCACACAGTATTCCGGATGCTCCAGATGTACATGTTGAGGCCGTTGTTCGAAGCTTCTTCCGCTTTCGCGTTTTGAAGGTAGAGGATTTCCCACTGACGCTTCATGGTTGAGCGGAATTCAGCTGTTGAGTATGGGTCTTTTTGGCGGAACAGATCCGAGTTCGCTTTAAGATTTGTCATGATACTGCCGGTCTCTTTACGCTCAGACTTGTACTTCGAAGCGGCACGCACGATTTTTTCGTAGCCATGGGGCTTCTTGAAGTCCGGGTAGCGCCAGCCAAGAACCTGAGTCATCTCTTCCATGAACACAAATGAGCGGCCGATGTAGTAATCGTTGCGCTTCTGCTCTTGGTCCTGGTCAAGCATGACGTACGGTTGATCGAGGATGAAACGAGCGAGGCGATCCCACAAGTAGAGCTCGAGCTGCTGGGTGCGGTTCACTTCGTTGGTCAGGAACTGCTTCAGCTTGGGGCTCAAGTTCGGGTTCTTCTGGCGCAATTTGAAAATACGGTTGTTGTAGCGCTCCATCTCTTCCCACGCGCTCTCAACCACCATCGGGAAGTTGTACTGAGTTTCTAGTTGCTCAATACGACCCATGCGTGGAGAGAATTCTAAAGCTTCTTCGTAAGCGATTTGCATCTGCTTGAAGTTGCCCATGCGCTCGTTCCATGAAATCTCGTCAGCGGCCGGTACGTCGGCCGACATCAAAAGATTCAAGTGGGCCGGCACGAAGTTCGTCGTGTTGCCCGCAATCGTGATCGGGTATTTCACATTCGCACCGAGAGAAATCTGCGATACACCGATGATGTTCGGGTTCGCCAAAGCAGGGGCGCTGCCCGCCGTCGGGGCCTGGATGATAGGATTGGTAGCGGTTACAACAGTGGCCGTCGCTGCCGGAGTGACAGTGGCAGGCGAAGGTGTCATGGCGCTCTTCACGTCTAAGTAAGCAGTACGTACGCGACCCACTGCTTGCATAGCGTGTGGATTCATCGGCATGGTGATGAAATAGTATGTGAATGGGCCATAAACGGCCAAAGCCACGGAGTAACCTAAGTTACTTTTTACTGTTGTTATGAACCAGATCACTTTCGCAATGGTGTAGCGGTAGATGAGGCCCAGCATATTGTCGAGAGGGCGTGCCTTAAAGCGACGAGCAAACGAAGCCCAGCGGAAACGCAGCATCTCAAAATTCTGTGAAAGCACGCCGCGGCCATGGGCGCGACGCTTGATGAGCAAGACACGCTTCAACTTGTCTGTGAGGTTCGTGTAAACGGTCTGGCGTTCTTCCCAGTTTAAGACAGGATCAGCTTCAATGATGAGCTGCTTGTGGAAAGTGTGACGAATCAATGGGTCGCGGCGACGCTCGCTGTTGTGCCCTTTGTAATGAAGACGCAAAAAGCGCTCCACGGCGTGCACTTGTTGAGAACGAAGTTTCTGGGTGCCGGCCTTATCGTATTCAGTTCCGAGGAAGTTATAAAGAATGTCGAGGATCGGACAGGTGAGGTCCATCTCCATCATATCGCCAGCAGGAATACTTTC
>JAKFUR010000103.1 GCA_021732585.1 Bacteriovoracaceae bacterium | reverse complement strand
CCGTTTTAGTTGATGGTGATGAACCCACTGTCATCAGCACCACGGTTCCTGCTAATTCTCTTTATGATATCAATCAGGTCAATTGGACTTTCACAGTGACTTTTGATCAAGTTGTCACAGTAACTAATACTCCTCGATGGGTTTTAAATATCGGTGGTACTACCCGCTATGCCACTTACACATCTGGCTCGGGTACAGCTACATTAACATTCATCCACACGCTCAATGCAGCCGACGTAGACCTTGATGGCATTTCTGTGGGCAATAGTGGAAATCTCGATCTCAATACAACGGGCACTATCCGCGACGCGAACACAAACAATGCGAACCTCGCACTTAACTCTCCAGCCGTGTCTGGAATTTATCTCACTTATGTCGGCATGACAGCTTGGTGGGATTTTGACGTGCCCTCAACTGTTACGACAGTTGCGTGTGGCCTTGAGCAGTGTGTTTCAGCTGTGACTGATAAAACGGGTAACAGTATAAACATGAACCAAATCACTACAACGGCTCAGCCTGAATACCGCACAAGTGGCTTTGGAACTGGCAACAGCGGTCATATCGTCTTCGATGGAAACTCAGACTTCCTCAACCTAAACCCAACCACAGGTATTGCGGCCATTCGCACGATGGTGTTTGTCTTCCGTACAGAAATCGCTGCGATGTCGATTCAAGATATCTTCTTCAGCTCGGCCGGAGGAGCAAACGCTCGTGTGCAGGTCACTGCTGCTGGCGGGTTGAGTTATGGGGGAACGGCGCAAGCGGGCTGGTCACGCAACGGAACGACACTCACGGGCAACGCGACGACAGGCGCGCCAGCTTTGACGGCTAATACGAATTACATCCTAGTGGTGCGCTTTAGTGCTAACCAAACAGTGGCAGTGACCCAACGCTTAGGTGATACTAACTTCGGCGGCCAAATCGCCGAAGTCTTCTCATTCACTAACAACGCTCTCACCGATGCTCAGCTCGCACCTCTGATCAACTACCTCAACACAAAACACGGCGTGTACTAGAAACGACGCTTCTGGCCCGGCATGCGATGCGTGTTTGAACGTCCAAGATAGTTCGACTTAATATTGCGAAGACTTTCTAAACGCTTCTCGGCCAACACATCAGCAGCTTTGTTCACAGGGATTCCCTGCTCATCAGAGATGTTGAAGACTTTCAAAGTCGTATCAAAAATAGTGTCGACCATGCGTTTTGATTTTGTATCACTCCAACCTTCAAACTCGATTGAAACGTTCATCAGGCCACCGGCATTGATCAGGTAGTCTGGTGCGTACAAAATGCCACGCTCTTTCAACATTTGGCCGTGACGGTCTTCTTTGAGTTGGTTATTGGCTGCACCCGCTACGATTTTGCATTTAAGCATGCCGATGGTTTCATCATTGATTGAAGCACCCAACGCACACGGTGAGTAAATGTCGGCGGTCGTTGTGAAGATTTCCTGGCCCGATACGAACTTCGCTGAAGGAATAGCTTCCTTCATACGCTCGATACCTTTTTCGCTGATATCGGTGAAGACAATGCTCGCGCCGGCTTCATGAAGCAACTTCGAAAGCTCGAAGCCCACTGAACCCACACCTTGAATAGCAACAGTGCGACCTTTCACTGAACGATTGCCGTACACTTTTGCGCAGGAGGCTTCAATGCCACGGAACACGCCCAGTGCTGTGTAAGGAGCTGGGTTACCTGAACCACCGTGGTGAAGAGCAACGCCGGTCACGAAATTTGTTTCTGTGAAAATATGATCGATGTCATCCACGCTGATGTTCACATCTTCGGCCGTGATGTAGCGACCGTTCAAGCTTTCAACCAAACGGCCGAAAGCGCGGAACAAGGCTTCGCTTTTGTCTTTTTTAGGATCGCCGATAATAACGGCTTTACCGCCGCCAAGATTGAGACCTGCAACCGAGGCCTTGTAAGTCATACCACGCGAGAGACGGAGCACGTCGATGAGCGCCTCTTCTTCACTGGCATAAGGCCACATCCGCGTGCCGCCTAGCGCTGGCCCGAGTGTCGTGTCATGAATGGCGATAATCGCTTTAAGTCCGCAGGTTTTATCCTGGAAAAACACCACTTCTTCGTGGCCCATTGAATACATTTTTTCAAAAGTCATCATAAGCATCCTCGCAAAATTGCCGGTCGACCGGCGCGTCGAAGTCAGTTACACTCTCAAAAGTGCGGCTAAACTATCCGGTGAGGTCGCCGTTTTGACAAGGATCAATCCTATGCCCAGAGTGTCAATTCAGGACACCCAGCAGACGGTAGAAATTCCGTCTGATGCCATTCTTTACGACGCTCTCGCTGATCTCGGCGTGGAGCTTCCCCATGGCTGTTTATCGGGCTCCTGCGGCGCCTGTCGCATTGATGTGATTTCAGGTGCTGATAAGCTCGCCCCTGCGGGTGTGATTGAACAGAACACCATTGAAGCGATTTGTGAGGAGTACCGCCAAACACGCGGGCCCGAATTCTTACAAGGCAAAAATATTCGCCTGTCATGTCGTGCGAAAGTTTGCGGCGATATCACCGTTCTTCCTCTCGCCCGCAAATAAATTAAATTTTACGAAATTGTTTTAAGTCTTCGGCTCGACGAGCGGAGCGAATTTTCATATTGATGGCATCAGCTGCATTCACCGCCGTATCCCACGCGGTGTAAATCTGTTTCTTTGTTCCGGCCATCACGTCACCGGCGACATAAAAGCCTGGCACACTGGTGAGCCCTTGAGCGTCGGCGACAACAAACCCACGCTCATCAAGTTTCACATCAAGCTGCTTCGCTAGATCGTTGTAAACCAACATGCCCAATGAAACGAAGGCCATCTCGGCATGCAGTCCCGTTCCATCAGCGAGTCTAAATCCTGTCAGCATACCTTTCTTGGGGTCACCCAAGACTTTAGCAACTTCCTGTGAATGGACTTTGATGCCGTACATATCTAGAAGCTCTTGTGTCTCAGGATCGAACTGTGAAGGTTGGCCATGGAGCAAAATGTACATGGCTTGAGGGCGATAGCGCTCGTAGAGCATAATCGCGACCCACGCCGCGCCTTTCGTGTGACCAATAACAGCGGTGGCTTTGTCTTTGATATGATGACCATCACAGCGCAAGCAGTAGTCTACTGTCTGCAAATTAGCATAAGGAAAAATCGGCGCGATATCACCACCAATCAGTGGCTGAACATCCATGACGCCCGTACAGAAAATAACATGACGGGCCTGGTGAACATTATCTTTGTGGTCGGTGAGATGGAAAATCCCCTCCGCATCGCGCTTGATAGATTCGACTCCGGTGTTCTTCATGTACTGAAGATTGTCGGCAAACTTCGACTGCGCAATCCATTCAAGGGTTTCGTTGTTGGGTTGATCAATGCCGCGCTCATAGGAAAAATGCGCAGGCATATTTTCAATCTTACGCACCCACATCGCACGCGAGCGTTTGCGGTCTTTGGCGGATCCCGGAAAAAAAAGGCATGAGTCGTTGTTGAGTACAGCGCGAAGGACGGCCATGACTCCTGCGCTCCCGCCACCTATGACGGCCACAGGATAAATCATTGGACTCACTTGGGAGAACCTGACCTGACGACTTCAGCAGTCTCGGATTCTTCTTCGCCACCTTTCTTATAGATGTGCTGCTCACCATCTACGCTCTTGATCTTCACTTCTTTGATCTCGTAGTTTTTCACTCGTGTGAGTTCGAACGAGAAGCCATCCCAGAAGACCAACTGCCCCTTACGTGGGAAGTTGTTACCCAAGTGCTCAAGCAAAAAGCCCGTAAGAGTCGAATAGTTATCGTTCAGTGGAATCTTAACATCGTATTCGTTATAGAGATCGCGCAGTGAAATACTCGAAGGAACCATGATCCCTTCTTCCGTTTCAACTCCTGGAACTCCGTCATCGTCCTCATCATGTTCATCTTGGATTTCACCCATGATTTCTTCCATGATGTCTTCCAGCGTGATCATGCCGACGACAATACCGTTCTCATCTTTAACCAAAGCCAAGTGAACTTTTTTACGGTTCATGTGATCAAACACCGCTTGGATCTTCATGTGCTCATACACAAAAAATGGCGGCTTGATGTATTGAGTGACTTTGAAAGTCTTCTCTTCAGTGTCGTTTACAAATGCGAGGTCTTTCACGTGAAGAAAGCCTAAGACGTCATCGATATCATCACCATAAACGGGATAGCGACTATGGGCCACATCACGAATGAGTTTAAGTACGTCTTGGTAGCTGCAGTCTTTTTCCAAAGCAATGATGTTCTGTCTTGGGACCATGATGTCTTTAACTTTAATGGTTGGGAATTCGAGGATCGAACTCAAAAGATCGAGTTGCTTTGAATCAATGGTGCGGTCTTCTTCAGCTCTACTCACCATAAACTCAATATCATCACGAGTGACAATGCGTCCGCGGATCTGAGCGTTCTTGCCGAGAACTTTTTCAATGACCCACATAAATGTATGAATGACGGGATAAAGACCTATGTAGCAAATACGCAAAATATAAATACAAGGTAAAGCCAAAGCTTCAGCATGATTACGTGCAAAAGTTTTTGGTGTGATCTCGCCAAAAAGTAGAATGAAAATAGTTACACCACCCACAGAAAGAGCAATGGCATCGTCTGCGAAATAACGTGAAACGATCGAAGTCGTAAGAGCAGCAACAAGGGTATTCACCAAGTTATTGCCCACTAGAATCGTAGTCAAAATGTGATTGGGTTTTTCTGCTAAGAACTCGAGGGCCTTACCACGCGCTCCACCCTCTTCAATAAGTTGCTTGGTGCGATCGACTGGAATCGACATGAGGGCGGCTTCAGAGCCTGAGAAAAATGCAGAGAGAGCGAGACCTAAAAAGATGAAAAACCACTCAACTAGTTCATAGCTCATGGATGTAACTCCGAGGCAAAACCAGTGTGGTAGCGAGAAAGGCTAAACGAGGGAATACTTGGGGGTTCGATGGTCTAACTCCTGAAAATTCAATGCCATCGTAACATGAGATAAAGTGGGAGTCTAAGGTCAACAGATTCACGAGCACTTAACGCATCGCGCACTCAATGTGAGAGGGGTTTGCCTTTGAAATCATGATCTGAGTACACAATTCGATCATTCATTTCATGATCGTAACCAGGAATCGCCTGAATATTGGCAACGTTGCGGAAGATGGTTTTGCACTTGTAACAGATGGCGATCATGCTGAGTTTGCGGAACAAAAAAACATCCATCAAATAAAGCGCCAAGAGACTTAATCCATAAGTCCACGGCACCAAACACGCCGCAATCACAAAGAGCACAACACCGATTTTTCGATTGAAATCTTTTTGCTGATAAAAATCTTTGCGCGAACAAACAGGACAATCTTCTAAGTGACTATCAACGTGGGCCTGTTCAAATTTGAGCTCTGTTACCTGTGAGCAGATATCACATTTCGCAGCTGTTGCTGTGATCGCAGGCGCTACCGTGACACCAGAGCCGCATTGAGAACAGGTGATCTGTACGTGCATCATATCGCTAAACCGTTTCTTAAAAAGAGGTAGGCCGAAAGCAGCTCACCAATAAAAACGAAAAAGACCATGATGTAAAGAACACCGGTGGCGCTTTGGATCGAGCGCATCCGACAAAGTTTCCACGCGAAGCCAGAGAGAACAGCTAAGGCCCCATAACCCCATAACCAACGCATAGAAACAATGAGCCAGTTAAAGGTGTAGCCATCTCCCAAAACCGTTCCTTCCATGAGGTAAGGTGCTGCGTGCCAGGTGGCCCAAGCTGAAGCGATCATTTTTAAAGCAAGAAAACCCCAAAAAACTCGCAAGCTCACCAGTAACGGTTTCTCTGTGAGCTTTGGCACAACTAAGTAGTAGTGACCCAATAGCATGGCGTAGTGAGTGATCCCCAACAAAAGTGCCGAAGACATAAGGAAAACAAAAGCGCGCTCATGAGAAGCCGTTCCCATGAACAGCATTAGGGTGAGTAACACTTGGGCAATAAAGAGCAGCCACATTGGGCCTGAGCGATGATCAGGATGAAACTTCCACTGTAACCCTAATACCAGTGCCAAGAAGGCTTCGAGCCCCAACCACAGCGCCGGTGGTAGTCCTCTAAAAAGAACAAACAACAACACACTCAATACGAGAAAAATAAATCCATGCCCGACGATCAAACGCATGAAACCAGCGCCCGTTAATCTTGGATCTGTAATCCAACTGAAGAGGGCCGTTCCCAACGCGAGTGAGAAGAGAAAGTGATTGAGAATATCAGGCAGTAGGGCGCTCATGGTCCCCATCATAAAGGGCGCGACAGAGATGTTCAACCAAACGAAAGTTCGCCGGTAACAAAGGAAGATTCCATTCACGACCCGTGCTGGTTTTAAGCAGCGGCACAGCAAGCCCCGTGGCCTGACTCAAACTCTCCTCCCAAGGGACTTGAAAGACATGCAGCAAGACGCGTTTATCGCCGTAATCGTGTGAGAAAATGCCCAAGAGCTTTCCTGACCCTGTAATGACAACGGCGGTTTCCTCATGGATCTCGCGCATCAAAGCCTGCCAAGCGTCTTCCCCTTTCTCGATTTTTCCACCAGGAAATTCCCACTGCCCGGCCAGTGGGCCGTCAGTGCGCTGTTGAATCCAGGTTTCAAATCCAGTTGAAGTGGGGCGAGTGAACATCGCTACAGAGACGGGCACGAGTTTCATAGACGTAAAGAAGTAATCTGACGGCGAACGAGCAAGAAGGCCAAAGAGCCCAGCAAAGCCGCCCACCAAGGAATGGGCGATCCTGAAATATAGGCCAAGAATCCAAGGGCCAATCCCGCGGGCAAAACTTCCATCCAACTTCTTAGACGTGGAAAATTTTTAAAAGGAGCAAGCACAGCTTTGTGAATC
>JAKFUR010000045.1 GCA_021732585.1 Bacteriovoracaceae bacterium | reverse complement strand
CGGCTTGTTTTTGTTGACTGGTTTGTTTGTGTTTTGTTGTTGGTTTTGTTGTTGTTGTTTTTGGCTTGTCATTTTTGATTGGTTTGTTGTTGTTGCTCTGCTTTTTGATTGGTTCTTTGTGGTTTGCCGTAGAAGCTTCTTTTTTATTTGTCTTGCAAGGATTTTTCATTTCTATCGGTTTGCTCTCCCCTGAGACCGCGATGTTGCCTACTTGGTACCCACGCGATCCGATGGGGTGCTTTGCAGGCCTTTTAATTTTTGGCTTGGTACGTGCTAGTCTTGTCATGAGCAAGCAGTATCTTTCTATCTTCGCCAATCAAGCCTTTATCAGTGAGCAGCGTCAGTTGTTTTTGAGAGACTCTCTCATAAAGAAGCATGACTTTAGCAATCAAGAAATTATTGCCAGCTTTAGTGAAGTGATCGCACAAGCAGGAAACCACGTAATTAATCTTTCACAGTGCATTAACGCATTCACATCGGTGACCCTCTTTGCAGGATTGTCGTTCTGGATGGCGCCAAAGGAAGCGTTGCTAGGCTTTGTTCTGCTAAGTGCATGCCTTCTTCCCATCAAGAATTTTGCTAAACGTGTAAGTCGTTTCGGAGATAGGATTTTGTACGATTGGCAGTTAGTGAATAAAATCTTACTCAGTGGTTTGAAAAATATTTTCTTTCTTCGTTTGCACAGAATGCTTGGTGAAGAAGTTCGTCGCGGTCAAATTGCAATTCGTTCTTACGAAGAAAATTATCGTCAGTACGCCATTGCAAGTTCTGTTGTCGCTGGCTTACCTCAGCTGGCAGGAATGTTAGTTTTGTGCGCAATCGCTTTAGCTGGTACATTGGTTTGGAAGACGCATCCCTACACATTACTTTCTTTTCTCTATATTTTTATTCGTTTGGCTCAGACGGCAGGCCAACTTAATTCATACTACTCTTACTTGCGTCTGACCGATGCAGGGTTCGAAGAGTTGCGTACGAAATTCAGTTCCAAGTTTGGTGCAAGTGCTGACTCTTTTAGCCAGCAAAATTCTACGTCAGTGAAAGCGGGGCCAGTACTTGTGAGTGCGCGAGGCTTGAGTGGTGGATATCTCAATAACCCTCCGCTCTTCCGCGGTTTAGACTTCGATATCATTCCGTCTAAAATGCTGCTGATCAAAGGACCTTCCGGAGTCGGGAAAAGCACACTACTCAAAATCCTAGTAGGGGAAATGGAGCCACTTAGTGGACAGATTCTCTGTAATGGTCAGCAGCCACAGCATTATTCCGAACTCTCAGCGCGACTCGGATATGTCGGTCCTGAGCCTTTCATGATCTATGGTTCGGTTCGTGAAAATCTTCTGTACGGTAATCCTCGTCACGATGTGAGCGATGAAGAGATTTGGAAGATGTTGGGGCAAATCGGTATGCAAGAGATCGTGGAAGCATTTACAAATGGACTTGATCAAGTGCTTGTAGAAGAGACGCAACTTTCATCAGGGCAAAAACAACGTTTTGCCATGGTCAGAGCCTTGCTGCGCAAGCCTGGTCTTTTGATCTTGGATGAGGCGACAGCCAACATCGATAAAGATACAGAAAACAAGATTATCAATTATTTAGGTGAAATCAAAAAAGACATAACGACATTTGTCATCAGTCATAAAGAAAGTTTTGACTCGATCGCAGATGAAACAATTTATTTAGAGAAGAAACACTAAGGGTGCGAGTATGGAGCTGAAGGGCAAAAGATTTTTAGTCATTGGTGGTGCTGGTTTTATTGGATCACATGTCGTGGACCAGCTTCTTAAAGAAGATGTGAAGGAAGTATTGATCTACGATAACTTCTTCCGTGGCCGCATGGACAATATTGACCATTCACTTAAGGACCCACGTTGTAAGTTGTTTCCGCATGGAGGTGACGTACTTTATCCAGATGTTTTGGCTAAAGCGATGGAAGGCATTGACGGCGTTTTTCATTTGGCAGCTCTCTGGATCCTGCAATGTCATGAATATCCTAGAACCGCTTTTGAAGTGAACGTTCAAGGTACCTATAACGTGATCGAAGCCGTTATCAAAACGGGCGTTAAACGTGTCGTTTATTCATCGAGTGCCTCAGTTTACGGCAACGCTGTTGAACTTCCTATGACTGAGGATCATCCTTACAACAACTACACGTTCTACGGTGCGAGCAAAATTGCAGGAGAGCATTTCTTCAAGTCGCTGGGAGATCGTTACAAGTTCGAGTGGGCGGGGCTTCGCTATATGAACGTCTATGGACAACGTCAGGACTACACGGGCGCTTACACGGCCGTCATGCATAAGGTGCTGGATCGTATCGAAGCGGGCCAAAGACCACAGGTTTACGGAGACGGTAGTCAGCAGTACGACTTTATTTCAGTTGAAGACATCGCTCGGTGTAACATTCTCGCGATGAAAGCTTCTGTTACTGGTGAGTGCTACAACGTCGGACGTGGCTTAGGCACTTCAATTAAAGAGCTCACCGAGGTTTTATTGAAAATTACCAAAACAAAGCTTGAGATTGAATACATGCCTCAAGGATTAACTTTTGTAACTAATCGAATCGGTTGCCCAGAAAAAGCGAAGAAAGATCTTGGGTTCGAATGGAAGATAGATCTTGAAGAAGGAATGCGGCGCCTAGTTGATTGGCGTAACAGTGATCGCGAAGCATTGAATGCTCGTCGCTCACAAGTGAAAGGCGTTGGACATGACAACCGTTAAGCGTAATATCCCGATCGCTGTACCGTGTACTGGCGAAGAAGAATGGCTTGCCACAAAAGATGTTTTCTTGAGCGGATGGCTTACGCAAGGGCCAAAGGTTAAGGAGTTTGAGCAGAAATTTGCTGATCGCCACAAGGCAAAGCATGCTTTGGCGACCACATCTTGTACTACTGCTTTGCATCTAGCGCTTGCGGCAATGGGAGTTGGTCCAGGTGATGAGGTTATTGTGCCGGCCTTTACTTGGGTCTCTACAGCTAACTCAGTTCTGTATTGCGGTGCCGAGGTTGTTTTTGCTGATGTTGATCCATTGACCAACAACATTGAAATCTCACAGTTGAAGAAACTCCGTACTCCGAGAACGAAAGCGATCATTCCTGTTCACCTCTTTGGCCTTTGTGCAGATGTTGATGCCATCAAGGATGCTTTGCCGGGAGTCTTGATTCTAGAAGACTGCGCCTGTGCCGCGGGTGCTGAATACAAAGGGCGACCGGCTGGAACGTTGGGTGATATGGGAGCTTTTTCTCTTCACCCTCGGAAATCAGTTACGACAGGCGAAGGCGGGGTACTCACTACAAATAATACTACGTTAAATGAATTGGCTGACACTCTTCGCAATCACGGAGCCAGCGTTTCTGAAGAACAGCGACACGCAGGGCCGCGCCCTTATCTCCTTCCAGATTTCAACGTGATGGGCTTTAACTATCGCATGACTGACTTTCAGGGAGCTGTAGGTACTGTCCAGCTTTCAAAACTCGACCGCTTCATTGATGAGCGCTCCCATTGGGCGGCTTATTACAAGCGTGAACTTGCATCGATCCCATGGTTGCGTACGCCAGAAACACCTAGGGGCTGGAGACATGCTTGGCAGGCCTATGTGACGTTTGTGGATGAAACTAAATCTCCAAAACCACGTAATGAAATTATGGAAATTCTCCAACAGAAGGGAATTGCCACCCGACCTGGAACTCACGCCGTTCACGCACTTGGTTTTTACAGTAACAAGTACAACCTGAAGACGAGTGATTTTCCTGGCGCTTGGGCTTGCGATCAACAGACGTTAGCCATTCCTTTGCACAACAAAATGACTGAAGAAGATTATGCGTGGGTTGTGAATGCTCTCAAAGATATTGGGTAGTAAATGTGTGGCATCGCTGGATATCTACAATTAGACGGTAAACCTGCTTCTGAAATCATCGTAAAAAAGATGACAGACAGGATCGCTCACAGAGGTCCTGACGGAGAGGGGCAGTGGTGCGAAGGTCCTATTGGATTAGGTCATCGTCGTCTTGCGATTCTCGATCTTTCTCCTGCGGGGCATCAGCCGATGTCTTATGGGGATGGTCGTTATGTGCTTACTTATAACGGTGAAGTATATAACTACAAAGAACTCCGTCGCGAACTCGAGACCCATGGCCATCGCTTCCGCTCAAATACAGACACAGAAGTTATCCTTGCTGCCTATATGGAGTGGGGTGAGGATTGCGTTGCGCGATTTAATGGGATGTTTGCCTTTGCGATTTGGGATAGAAAAAATCGTCAGCTTTTTCTTGCTCGTGATCGCTATGGTATTAAACCTCTCTATTATAGTTTCTTGAATAAGACTTTTCTCTTCGCCTCTGATAACAAAGCTTTTGAAACGTTCCCTGACTATCGGGTTCAACTTGATAAGAAGGGTCTCCTTGAATACATGACCTTCCAGAACTTTTTTACCGATGGCACGCTCTTTAGCGGAGTGAAGATGTTTCCCGCAGGTTCGTATGCGACCTTAGAGCTGGGCGCAACTCAGCTTAAATTTAAGCAGTATTGGGATTTTCATTTCGCGGAACCAGAAGGTGCCGTTCTTACTGAGGCTGAGTATCTTGAGGAATTGGACTATCTCATTCGCCAAGCTGTTAATCGTCAGTTGGTTTCAGACGTAGAGATTGGCTCTTACCTCAGTGGTGGAATGGACTCGGGATCAATCACAGCTTTGGCCGCTCAGCAGTTGCCGTACATAAAAACATTCACAGTGGGCTTTGATTTGAATTCAGCCTCCGGGCTTGAGTTAGGTTACGACGAACGCGCTAAAGCCGAACACATGTCCTATCTCTTTAAGACTGAGCACTATGAAATGGTGCTTAAGTCTGGTGACATGGAGCGCTGTATGACCTCTCTGGTGAGGCACCTCGAGGAACCTCGCGTCGGTCAGTGTTACCCCAATTATTACGCCTCTAAACTTGCGAGTAAATTTACCAAAGTAGTGCTCTCTGGTTGTGGGGGGGACGAAATCTTTGCAGGCTATCCTTGGCGCTACTATCGCAGTGTTGGCCATAAAGACTTCGATAGCTATATTGATGACTACTATCAGTACTGGCATCGTCTCGTGCCCAATAAGCAACTTCAGCAGATTTTCAGGCCTATTCGGGAAGATGTAAAAGACGTTTGGACACGAGACATTTTTCGCGACGTTTACAAAACACGTGACCTGACCCTTGAACGACCTGAAGATTACATAAATCATTCATTGTACTTTGAAGCGAAGACCTTTTTACATGGCTTGCTTGTTGTCGAAGACAAGCTCAGCATGGCCCACTCTATCGAAACGCGCGTTCCTTTCCTCGATAACGATTTGGTTGATTTTGCTCAGCGATTACCGTTGAAGTTCAAGCTCGCCAATCTCGAAAAGGTAAGTCGAATTAACGAGAATGAGCCTGGTTTGAAAAATACAAAGTATTTCCAAAAGACCAATGACGGCAAGTTGCTACTTCGTAAGGTCATGAGCCGCTATATCCCGGCCGAAGTGACTGAGCGCGAAAAACAAGGTTTCTCAGCACCCGACGCGAGTTGGTTTAAGGGTGAAAGTATTGATTTTGTAAAAGATCTTCTTTATTCGAAAGATGCTCATATCTATCGTTATATGGATTATTCGGCTGTTAAGGATTTACTTGATGAGCATTTGTCGGGAGCGGTAAATAGACGGCTCTTTGTGTGGTCCTTGCTGAACATAGAAAAACTTTTGAGGCAGATGTGATCAATCAAGAGTTAGCCCAGTATGAGCTAAAGTTTTTAGACGAAGCGGATCACGATGCTTTTGATAATTTTCTTTTAAAATTTCCACAAGCACTTTTGTTTCATTCGTGTCGTTACATAAGTCTCATTGCGAAAATGGTTAATGGAAAAGCCAGATTTCTTACCGTTAAATGCGGTGGGAATATTACAGGGGTTTTGGGATATGTTGAGAAAGAAACTGAGTGGGGCCTTGTCGTCAATTCGACACCCTACTATGGGAGCAACGGGGGAATATTTTCTGCCGATGTAGAGTCTACAAAATTGTTAGGGATGCATTGGGAAGAGCTAAGCAAGACCGCTGCAGCGGCTACTTATATAACAACACCCCTGATGCCTTTCCAGTGGAAGCCTTCGCAAAGCCACTTCGTAGTGAAACGAAGAACCCATATAAATGCCTTACCTTCGCCAGACGCTGAAGAAGATGACCTGTTTCTTCAATACCATTCGAAAACGCGAAACGTTGTTCGCAAGGCACTCAAACAGGGGATGCAGGTTCTCCGTGATGATTTAGACGTTAGAACGTTGCATGATATTCACCAAGAAAACATGATGGCACTAAGAGGTAATGGAAAAGGATGGGATTTTTTTTCTGATATCCAAACGAGATTTCAACCTGGGGTAGATTTCAAAATTTACTACGCTTTGATTGATGGAAAAAAAATCGCAGGACTGTTGTTGTTCTTTTTTAATAGGACAGTGGAGTACTACACACCCGTAATCAAACAAGAGTATAGATCTCTACAACCATTAAGTTTGCTGATTCATCAGGCCATGCTCGAATCAATGAAATCTGGCTGGGCTTTTTGGAACTGGGGTGGGACCTGGGATTCTCAAGAGGACTTATTACATTTCAAGGAACGCTGGGGGGGAGTAGAGACGGAGTATCAGTATTTTTCATCCGTAACGAACAAGTCACTACTGGAAGCGCCTGTTGAAAAAATTCTATCCACCTTACCAGGTTTCTTTGTGAAGCCCTTTAACAAATGAGTAATGAATGAATTCACTTGTGGTAGGAGGAGGGATCGCGGGTTTATTTTCAGCGATCTATCTGCAAAAAATGAGTGGGCAACAAGTAGTTCTTGTTGAGGCTGGAGTTAAACTGGGGGGTCTGCTTTCATCATTTTCCTACCCAGAGGTTGGTTCTTTTGATTGTGGGGTTCATACATTTTCCCCAACAGATGATGAGGCTATTGATTCGATCGT
>JAKFUR010000013.1 GCA_021732585.1 Bacteriovoracaceae bacterium | reverse complement strand
AAATTTAAAGGCCAAATCATTAGGGCGATATGGAAGTTCGAGATCGACTTTGATCGTGGCCAAGCGTTTTGAAAGGCGCGCGAGGTCGGCATGCTCTTTGAGCGAAGATTGAGTTTTCTTGGCTTTAACTTCATCAGCGCGCTCAAGGCATGCTTCCAAGGTGCCAAACTCTTTCAAGAGCGCTGAAGCCCCCTTAGGGCCGATACCAGGAACACCTGGAATGTTATCCGAGGAATCTCCGATCAACGAAAGATAGTCCACGATCTGATGAGGTGGAACACCCATCTTGTCTTCTACGTCCTGCGGCCCGTAGGTTTTTTCTTTCATGGTATCGAGCATCTTGACGTGCTCGTTCACAAACTGCATCAGATCCTTGTCACCTGAGGCGATCAAGATTTCATCGAAGTCATTTTGAAACTTGGTCACCACCGTGCCGATGATGTCGTCGGCCTCAAAGCCCGGCATGGCAATGCACGGCAGATGCAATTTCTCGAGCAACGTATCGATCAACGCAAACTGCGGAATGAGATCATCAGGTGGATCACTGCGATTCGCTTTGTAATCTGTGTAGATTTCTGAACGAAACGACGGTCCCTTAGTGTCGCGTGCGCATACTACGTGCGTCGGCTTCATGTCCGTGATGAGGCGATGAAACATGTTCATCACACCATAGACCGCATTCACCGGCGTGCCGTCCGGAGCGTTCAATGGACGGATGGCAAAAAAAGCACGGAAGATGAAATTGCTCACATCAATGACGATCAGACGACGCATGAATTTCCTTAATGACGAGCTTCGAAAGCTGTCCGACGACGAACGTCCAGCGCTTGCGGATCGTTGCCCACCACAGTGGTATCGGCCATCACATCACCGAGGCGGTGAGCCGAATCAAGCTTGAATAAAAAATAGAGTTCGAGGAAAGTCAGCGGCACAGACAACATGGCGCAGAGGAGCCATCCCCAAAAAGGGACGAGCGCAAAAATCATCGGCAGTAAGAACGGCAAATTGCGAATGAATGATTGGCGCATGCCACAGGGATTGCCGTCTTCTAGTGAAACCACACGGAAGCCGATAAAACGCTTCCCGAGAGACTGCCCATCAAACAGTGAGTCAGAGACCGCTAGATAGCCTATCGCCACCGCTAAACCCCAGGGATAGGCGATAAAGGAAGCGACGACGACCAGTCCTAAGTCGATACCTTTTGCGAGTAGTCGAGCAAGACGGGCACGCTGCGGGCCTACGTTGAGAAGGTATTTACGGTCCATGGGCCCATCATACCGGAGCGTTCATGTGTTTTCCAAGTGCTTGCCTTGCCGGAAACACGGTATTCAGCTAGAGTTTGTGAGTGATTATAATGTGGCGCTGCAATTAGCGTGCGCCCTCATAGGAGAACTTATGGCCAACCTCAAAAGCGTTACTAACGATACCTTCGAACAAGAAGTCATGAAAGCGAACACCGCGGTTCTCGTGGATTTCTGGGCCGAGTGGTGTGGTCCTTGCCGTGCTTTGGGTCCAGTTTTGGAAGAAGTGGCCGCTGAGAACTCTGGCAAAGTCCAGATCGTAAAAGTAAACGTCGACGAAGCTCCGGAGCTCGCCAACCGCTTTGGCATCCGCGGGATCCCAACCATGATCCTCTTCAAGGGTGGCGAAGTGAAAAGCACCTTGATGGGCAACCAGCCAAAAGCTGAGATCGTTAAACAAATCAACTCGATCGCCTAATGGATTTTATCAAAGAAGCGCATCAAGAAGCTCGTCGTACACTTGATGCTTTCTTTGGTGACGAAGCCCAAGTCGCCCTGGTCAAACAGGGTATCGATACTTTCGTAAAATCATTCCAAAATGGTGGGCACGTTTTCAGCTGCGGCAATGGCGGCTCGATGTGTGACTCTCTTCATTTTGCTGAAGAACTCACCGGACGCTACCGCAAAAATCGCCGTCCGCTCCCTGCCACCGGCATTAGCGAAGCTGGCCACATTACTTGCATCGCTAACGACTTCGGTTTTGAGCACATCTTTTCCCGCTATATCGAGGCCTGGGGTGGTAAGAACGATACCCTGCTCGCTATCTCAACCAGCGGTAACTCACCGAACGTACTTATGGCGGTAGAAACTGCTAAAGCCAAGGGCATGAAGGTCGTCGCCCTCCTGGGCAAGGACGGCGGCAAGCTCAAAGGTATGGTCGACGTTCCTCTGATCATTCCTTGTGCCATCACGGACCGAATTCAAGAGGTTCACATTAAGATCATCCATATCTTCATTGAGGGCATCGAAAGACAGCTCTTCCCCGAAAACTACGCGTAAAACTTACAGGTTTTGCTCTCCCCCTCCAGATTTATGTTACCTAACTGATGAATTTATTCATCTGAGAGGTATTTCATGCGCGGCTTTCTCGCCTTAACGTTCTTGCTGTGTGCTTTCCAGGCACTCGCAGCCGAGACAGTGACCAATGTTGTGACGGTTGTTGATTCTCTGAAGTCGAAGCGGCTTCTCGTGCTCTCCTCCGTGGACGGCCGTGTCTATAAGATCGACTCGACCAAAGAAATGAAGACCTATCTCGAGAGCTTACGCGGTCGCACCGTGAGCATCAACTTCACGGAAGTGAACGGCGAAGCCTTCATTAATACGATCAAGCCCGACGACGCTCGTGGGGAAGACGTCGATTTCTTTACTCGCAACGAACGCCGTGAACTCGCACCGACTGATGTGGGTGGCATGGAGCAAGTTCAGCGACTCTTCGGTTTGCAAAACGACGGCGATAAGTCGCGCTCTCAGTGTTTTAAGCGCGCACACATGTGGTCATACGACATGTGGGTTCGCGAAGGCATCATCAGCCAAAAGATCTACATCTTCTACAGCAAGCGCTACATCCAGCTTGAAGAGTTCGACTGGTGGTTCCACGTGGCCCCAGTAGTCACTTCTGGCGGCGTTGAATACGCCATGGATAAAACCTTCTTGGATAAGCCAGTTACGATCCCTGAGTGGAAGCAGAAGTTCATGAAGGCCAGCGTAACTTGCGACACGATCACTCACTATGAGCAGTACGAAAGCCGTCCATGGAATCGCCTGTGTTTCTTGATGAAGACTCCGATGTGGTACTTCCGTCCGGCCGACATCCGTGCACGTGACTACGATGGTATCGAAAAGAACAACTGGGCGATTATGGAGCTACAAGACTCTCGTCGTGCCTTTAAAGATGCTGAAGAAAAATACGAAGCGCTTGATACTGGTAAGCGCACAGTGACCCATTAGGAGCCGACATGAAAACGCTAATTATCACTCTTTTGCTCGCTTCAGTCGCTCACGCTCATGAGATCAAAGGAACTCTCATTTTGAAGGGCACTGCGAAGACTAAAATCATGGTTGATGGCATCGAAACGAAATGTAACCTGAAAGTCGACGAAGTGAAGAACACATTGACCGAAGACAGCTTTCAGAACCCTGCTTACCGCGTTTGGACCAAAGTTGAGTTGAGCGGTAAGGCCGGTGAGATTAAGATTGAGCACAAAGCTGACCTTCGCTTCACGAACCTTCACCCTGCTGGAAATGGCACAGCGGTGAGCGATGATAAATACATTGGCGAGAATGAGAAGAGCGCCAGCATGAAGATTGATGAAAAAGGCCGTATCCGTACGGTGGTTTTTCCTGTCGGGGCAAAACTGATTACCTGTAATTTCTAATATCCGAGTACGACGCTCCCGATTAGGGAGCGTCACTTTCTAACTGCTTTCTTCTTGTTTCTACTCAAAAACCCTTCATAATTAGAGCATCAGCTCAACGATGTCTTCCCAAGGAAGGGTTTAATGTCATTCATTCAAGCAACAATTGACTTCATGGTAGACGGCGGCATTTTCATGTTCGTCATCCTTTTTGTTTTCACCTTCGCCGTCGCGGTGTTGGTTGAACGCATGAAGAAACTCCGTAGCATGGACGTGGACGGGCCTTCATTCATGAATGAGCTTCAGCGCTACATTCTTTCGAATGATATTCAGGGCGCCATTCGTGTGTGCTCTGGCTCGCAAGCGGCACTTCCACGAGTATTGAAAAGCGGATTGAAGCGTGCAAGCCAATCACCAGAGCAGATTCAAAACGCGATCGACGCCACAGCTCTAGAAATCATTCCAAAACTCGAGCAGCGTTTGCCTTACCTCTCACTTTGCGCCAACCTTTCAACGCTCTTTGGTCTCTTGGGTACCATCCAAGGTTTGATCCAATCCTTCGCCGGTCTCTCTGCTGCAGACCCAACTCAGAAAGCTGAAATTCTTTCTGCTGGCTTAGCCGTTGCGATGTACACCACGGCACTCGGTCTTGGCTCAGCGATCATCATCATGGTGTTCCACGCAATCCTTGCTGCTAAGGCAGAAAAGATTGTGGGCGAGATCGACGAGTTCTCAGTGAAACTCTCTGATCTTCTCGGTACTAAAAAAGTCGACGACTAAGGTCTAGAAAATGATTCGAGTCCCTACAGCACGTCGACGTAGAAAACCGATGGAAAAACTGAACCTCACTCCGATCATGGATGCGGTGTTCATCATTATCTTTTTTCTGCTTTCATCCGTGAACTTCGTGAAGATCATGGAGATTGGCTCGGACGTGCCCATTATTTCTGATACCGAAAAGCTGCCAGAAGATAAGAATCCGCTCGCGCTTCAGGTCATCGTCAAAGAAAACGAAATCGAGCTTCTGCGAGGAATCAACCCTCAGTTGGTAGGCAAGTTCCAGCGCACCGGCGAAGGCCAGTACGACCTCGCCTCTCTTCATGAGAAACTTGTTCAGCTAAAACGCGAGAAGAGCCAAGAAGAGAGCATCATCATCACGCCGGACTGGGACATCGCCTACGAAGAGCTGGTGAAAATCATGGACAGCGTACGTTTGCTCGAAAAAACAGACGAAGCCATCTTCCGCAAAGACAAAGACGGCATGGATGTAAAAGTTGAGACGCTCTTTTCTAAAATCCTCTTCTCTAACTTGATGAGCTAACCATGGCACGCAACGGCAGTTCACGATTCATGAGTCGCAGAAAGAAGATTGGAGCAGTCGATGTCGATATGACATCACTCCTGGATATCCTCGTACTTCTCTTGGCCTTCCTTATTCACAATTTCGATGCCACACGCGCTCTCATTAATGTCCCTGATGGTATTTCTCTTCCGAACTCAAAATCACTCAGTCTCAATACGAGTGGTGTAAATATTCAGGTTTCTGTTGATAAGATCTTTGTAGATGACAAAGAAGTCCTTAACAGTGAAATGATGCCAGATAAGATTTACGATAATGATGGTCGTCGTATCGTTTCGCTCTATAACGAACTTGTTGCAGTTAAAGAACGTATCAAACAAACTGAAAAAGCGTCTCCCGACGCTGTTAAGTTCTCCGGTATCGCTAACCTCGTGTTGGATAAAACTCTTAAGTACTCCTACGTCCGTCGCATCATGTACACCTGTGCAGAAGCGGGCTTTAAAGAGTACAAATTTGTTGTTCGTAAGCTCGAGGAATGAGTGACTCCCTTCTCGACAAACTGATCGAGCTTGAGACCGCACTTCACAAACAATCAACTAGAAATGACCGAAGTCGACTCGAAGAACTCCTCCACGGAGACTTCTTCGAGTTTGGCTCGTCGGGTAAGGTTTGGAGCCGCCAAGAAACGATTGAATCACTCTCTCAAGAGACTCAGGATGCTGTGGTAACGGCCGAGCACTTCAAGCTGCATAAACATGCAGAGGAAGTTGCGCAGCTGACCTACGTTTCACAACGTAACGACGGTAGCAAAACGCTTCGTAGCTCGCTATGGAAGTTAGATAAGGGTCAATGGAGAATGATATTTCATCAAGGAACCAAGACTCAGAAATGAGTCTTGGTTAATCTCAAACTAGATTCTTTTCGGGTAGAAGTTCATCGGCTGTTTTACTTCAACAGTACCGCCACCCATGGGTTCCGGGAACTGGATGCCACGAAGGACGTCCACAACACAGCGACGAACCTGATTTGGTAAACCGCGAGCATCATCAACACCGGCCTGGGCCACGTGCCCTGAAGCTCCAATAACAAAGTTAAGCTTGATCACGCCCTGCACCTCTGTGCCGGCTCGTTCAAGTTCAGACTGATAGCAAAAGCGAAACTTGGGAAGGTTATCCATCAAAATACGGCGAATGATATCCGGATCCATCGAGCCCAGCACGACCGTCTCAGCAGGGATACCGGCGGTGTAAACCGTAGTCTTGGCCGAGAGGCCTTCAGCACCTTTTGAGGTCGTTCCGATAACACCGTTAGCAACACCCGTAAGTGAGCCCATGCTATTGGCAACAGCTGCACGTTGGAGAGAGCCTGAGCCCTGCCCCGTAGCTACGCCGTCACCGAAAGAGTTATTACCACCGAAACCTGTGGCACCCGTTTTGACACCATCGACTTTAGAAAGTGTGCCACCCTTGGCAACCAAAGAACTCACGCTGCTGGCAAAGTCAGCGCTCTTGTAGACTTCAACTGGACCATTTGCTTGGACGCCAGGGAAAGCGGATTTACTCTGCCCTACTTTGACCTGATTGGCGCGTGGACCTGCAGCGGCGCCACCCATTTTAGCTTCGGCCTTATTCGTTGAACTTGGATTACCTTTACGAACAGGAGCAGTACTCTTTGCTGTCTTACTGCCCTGTTGTTTCTCGTTAGTCTGGGTGCTGTTACGAACCACCGGCTTCACTTCAGGCGGCTTTTCCGCAGGCTTAGGCACCGCTGTCGGCGGGGCTTTCTGAACCTGACGTGGAGCATTTTCTGTCTTCGCCACGGCCTTCTCTTTCGAGACCACTAACTTTTGGCGCAAAAGAATACTGGCGACACGCTCCGGGGCAAGTTCTTTGCGCTCTTCTTCTTTCGCCACCTCATCACGTGGTGCCACAAGAATGCCAGCAGTCATGACCGAGCCAAGAAATAAGAAGAGAACGAGCCAGCGACGGAAGTCTGGATCACGACGCATGATCGGTGCAACTGCCACACGTGGCGGAGCATCTACCTGACGAAGGTAAATTTGTAGATCGCCTTTGTGCATGCGAAGAATATCTTGTGGGCGGAGCTCGATGACACCAATCCCTTGGTTCACCGCTTTTGATTGCTGCTCACTCAAATGGAGCACTTCGTAGCCCGGGAGCTTATGAACGGAGATGTTTCCACCCCGCAGTTCAACAAACGGGACTTTATCC
>JAKFUR010000107.1 GCA_021732585.1 Bacteriovoracaceae bacterium | reverse complement strand
GACGATACACTCAGATCATAGGATTGGAGGTAATAGTTGAGGCCCGCGATGTCATTCACATCCATCGCGTCCTTGGAGTTTACTTTATCTCGAATCTCATCCATTTTTTCTTTGAACGAAGCCAGATATTTTGGATCAGTTTTCATCGCCGCTTGATAACGCGGCTCCAGGAGTTCGAAGCGCGCTTTAAGTTCGGCTTTCGCTTCTTCTGGCGAATACACGCCGTAGTAGCAGGCATTACTAAAATCATTTTTAAGGAAGTTTTCGAATCCATCCGCATAGGCCCTAAGCGCTGCCTTCACGTTTTTTGAGTGAGTCGGAACATCAACCACATCTACTTTAATCCGCTCATCACGGGGTTTTTCAAGGTCAAACTCCATGGGAGCAAGGGACCCAAACCATACGTCCGCCAATTTTTCATACTCGTCGTCAGTCGTTTCTTTTCCAAGAGAAAGATTGCCCTTGGCAAGACGTTCTCTGAGGCTTGCAAGTGCGGCACGGTTCGTTTGCGAGTTGGCTTCAATGACTTTCTTTAATGCTTCTTCAATCTCACTAAAACGCGCCATAACTTCAGGACGAGTCCACTCATCAACACTCGCATCGGTAATGTAAGCGGTGGGCGCACTTTGTGAATCACCACACAGCTGAACCGCGCAAGTTTGTGCCAGCTCCGCATTTTGCCCACCGGCCTGACACGCGAGAGCTTGCTGAGGCAGTACTCCATCATTATTTAAGCGGGATAAAACTCGCAAAAAGACGGCGTCGGCGGCGAAGGCGGATGAGAGAGAAAAGAGGGCAAACAGAGTGATGATTTTCATTCACTCATTCTAACGTCGCACCTAACTCTACTCTACGGGTAAGATTTTCTGCGAAATGCACGAAATTGGTGCCTATGTAGCTGAAATTAAGTGATTTTTTATTACAGAGGTGGCTTGTGTCCCGCGGGGGATTTGGGTAACCTCACGCGCCAGTTCCATTCATAGGAGACCCCCATGTTTTTGAAGCATTTCACTCTCGCTGCCCTCGTGGCGATCGTTTCAACCCAGGCTTTTGCTTTAAACGAAGGTTTGCGCTACCACCTCAAATCCATGGAGCACGGCAAGGCCGCCGCTTACCGTTTTGATGGAACTTTGCGCCTGACGCAAGATGGTTTCTTCCAGCAAAAACTCAGCCATGATGATCCAGGCTCGGCCACATTCGGCCAGCGTTTCTTCATCGATTCAAAATACGCGACGGCCGGTGAGACAGCTCCGGTGTTCTATATCATCTGCGGTGAATGGAACTGTGATGGCACAGGTTCCTACTCATCGGTTGAACGCCTCGCTAAGGAAGTCGGAGCGCATTTGGTGGCCCTCGAACACCGCTACTACGGCGAGAGTCTTCCTTTCCGCAAACTCACCACTGAGCGTCTCTCACATTTAAACCTTGATGCTGCTATTGCTGACTTGGCCGTGTTCCAGAAACACGCTATGGATAATTTGAATCTTAAAGGTAAGTGGATCGCTTTCGGTGGTTCATACGCCGGCACACTCGCAGCGTTTTACCGCCTCAAACATCCTGAACTCGTGACGGGCGCCCTTGCTTCTTCAGCACCTGTCTTGGTGAAAGCTGAATTCAATGAATACGACGCACACGTCGCATCAGTCATCAACAAGAACACCTGTGGTGATTTGGTTCGTGAAGCCGTCGCGGGAATTGAATCTCGTATGGTCACTCGCGAAGGCACTCTTGCGGTGAAAGCTCTCTTCAATTCATCTGATGTAAAAAATGACGACGACTTCTTGTACGTCGTTGCTGATATGCTCGCAGCTGCTGTTCAATACGGCAGACATACAAAATTCTGTAACGATCTCGCAGCAAACCCAGATCGCGTGGCCGGTTATGCTCGCGCCGGTATCAATGTCCTCTCTTCAATGGGAACAACACCGCTTGAGATTTCAATGCAAGCTGCAGAAGAGCAGAATATCACACCGGCGAGCTACTTCCGTCAGTGGATGTGGCAGAGCTGCCTTGAGTTCGGTTGGTTCCAAGTCGCCAATGGCACAGGTGTGGATACCTCACGTTCAAGCCGCATCGATCTTCCGTACCACGATCGTGTTTGTGAGCGTCTCTATGGCCAAGGTACAACGGCCGATGGTTCTTTGAACGCTACTTGGTACGCTCCGCTCCTCAGCCCAAGCACGACCAACATCATCTTCACCAACGGCTCAAATGATCCATGGTTGCGTCTTTCGGTAATTCCGGGAGTCCAGGCGCCGAACCTTGATCTCTTAATGATTGATGGGGCCGCTCACTGCAATGACTTGAACGCAATGTCAGCGTTGCCAACAGTACAAGCAGCCCAAATTCGTTTCGGCGAAATTATTAAGGGCTGGTTGCTGTAGGACTTGCACCTAACCATGTGTCCGGCTGATTACAGTAGGCCGGACGCGTGGAACAAGGATTTTCTCCGCCAATACCTTCCATCGATGAGTTCACACTAAAACGCGCACATTCATTATATCTCTTAACAACATCGGGCGTGCTGGCAATGTGGCATGGGCCATTTATGATGCGAGCAAAGTGCGCGGGATGAAGCATCGATCTTCCTGTGGGACGGTTGCGATAATGGACTGTGGTTCCTTCGAGAACCACCTGACCTGTAGGCATGGTGAAATTCGTCGGCGCCTGACGCGTTTGAAAGTCTGGGCAAGTATAAACTTTCCGCGCAGGAGAGGTGATCGCCAAGGCTTCAGGCCGTATGAGATTCAAAAATTCCGCACAAGCGACATTGTCGGCAGGACAGTTACAGGTCAGCACTGTTTTGTGTGTGGCTTCTGGACTTCCGTTCGCAAGTAGCCGAGGAGTTAGATAGGACTCGATCACGAGAGAGTTCGCCGTGTTCGTGATCAATCGATTAAACGGCTCCTCTACGTTGCTGGGCAAAGTCGCTTCGATGGGCCCAGATTCAGAACAAAAAACGGCTTTAGGCTCGGGCGTATTGACAGGTAGACCGACACCTGTCGCTTCGTAATTTCCAATCTGGAAATGTTTTTTACGCATCACCAGTTCACGCAGCACAGGATTGGCGCTTCGTAAGAGACCCAAATGTTGCGAGTCGGCAGGTAAGTCACAACGACCCAATTCTCCCACTGAAGCATCGAAGGCCACATCCATTCCTTCGCTCATAATTGAATCACCTGGTCCCAAAGCACGACAAGAACTCGCATTCTCATCGTCGCCGTTGTCTCGGTATTCATCACACAGGCCAGCGTAGTGCAAAAGCTCATGGACGATCGGGTCGCATCTAAAATCAGAGGAATAGACATTTGCGTTGCCACGAACTCGTGGCGCGGTCACCGTAATATTTATCGGTGGCGGTTTGAGGTCACCCATGGCATTCGCCTGTACTGGAGTTAGAGCAATGAGATTGAGTTGCTCTCCGTTTGGACCGCGCAAACCAGGGCGAGCGGCATCCAGACAATTACGGATGCGATTCATCATCACATCCGCAGTCACTGTTGCGGTTGGGTCTGCTGTAAGGTTGAGCTGAAACGCCATCTCGTAAGTTTGATTTCCTAAATACTTCAATGTGCCTTTGTGATCGTTAGGAACACGGTGCTGCACGATTTGTACGTTGCCGCCGCTTATTCCCTCATCCCTATGAACTGCACGAATCTGTTCACCACGAGTGACATCAAAGACGCGAGCGTCTCCCGCATTTGTTAGAGGTCGGCATTGATTGATTTCTTCAATCTGCGAAATCCAACTGGCGGGCGAAATATTAAAATTCGTTGAGCACAGAGGCTGGGCGAAGGCTTGGGAAATTAAAAAGAGAATGAAAACCATATCTACCTCGGAATCGACACAGGATCACCGCCCAAGTACGTGCGGGGATCACGGCACTCAGCAGGCACGCTGGCGCAATTTCCATTCAGGCCATCGGGCTCCGAATGTCGGTAGGCATAGCGAGCACACACGTCGTACCAGTTCTTACTATCTTGACTGCGACACGAACCGCGCAGGAGTCGACTGAAATGCGCAGGGTGCAGGAGGCTGATTCCCGACGGCGGGCTTCGCACAATCACGCGGCCATTCGCGCGATCATCAACAAATCCAGGCTCCATCGCAATTGTTTGAGGAACCGTAGGAATAATTCCGTAGGGACAGCCGTAGTTCTTCTGCGGAGAATTGTAGAATGCTGTCATTGTCGTTTTGAGAGTTGCTATCTCAGCTGTGCAGTCCGCGTTGTTCACTGGACACTGACAGCCGAGGCGATAAAGCAGCGGCCCTCCCGTTGGATTAGCAATGTTCGACGCGGGGTAATGCATCCGCCAGCCGCGCGGCTGATCGCTGAAACGAGCGCTGTGGTTTTCGATCAGTGGATTCCCCGATGCCGGGGCGATGTTGTGGTGCGTGCACCAGCCTTCATCGAAGGCACGTCTATGGGCAGGCTCTCGAGCAAGATCTTGGGCACTCTTCGCCATGGCAATTTCAAGATGTCCACTGGGCATCGTTCTCCACGCCGAGTTCTCCGGAAAGAGGCATTCCTTCGTGGCGCCCACTGTACGGTCATACATGTTGATCATGTCCTGACTCATGATGGAGTTCGATGGGACAATCGGGCGACAAGATGAGGCATTTACAACCTCACCGGGATTCGTCTCTGGATACTCATCACACAGACCAGCGTGGTGGAGAAATTCATGAATGATGGTGGGACAGTCAAACGTGGCCGCGAAATTGGTCGCGTTTCCGCGTCCGGACGGAATTACATTTATTTCTATGAGCGGAGCCGTGGGTCCCGCGCCACCTGATGAAGGTCTGAGTTTCAAACGGAGCATGTTCTCACCAGGACCGGCCATGGACGGCGCGGCCTGGGCGAAACAAGCCTCAGTTCGTTGGCGAAGGGCGACTGCTTGCTGCTCAGTCACACCAGCGGTAGCGGTGAATCTTGCATTGAACTCGACCTCCCATTGTTTCTCACTGGGGTGACGAAGAACATAACGAGAGTCGTTAGGAATTTTGTTCTCAGTATTTCCTCTTTGATCGTGCTTAATAGACGAACCCACCGCAGGCGGATTGCAGGCAGCAATTTGGGCAATCTGATCCAACCCGAGATTAGTTGAAGCTCCAAAAGATTCACGCAACGGATCGATGCAATCCACGCAGATATCTTGGGCATAACCCACGCTGATAAAAAGCCATAATAGGTAGAACATATTCAGTACTCTCCCCAGTATTAAGAATACCCTGGAAGCCGGCCTTGATCTTTTGCGGGCAAAATCTTCCCTTACTAAAGCGCTCAACTTTAACACAGACGCACTTAAGACAAGAGAATTCTGGGCCGGACTTAAACGCAAGAGCCGTTTATGCTGGGTTCACTTTATCCAAGGAGACCTTTACATGCGTTTTTTCATTATGGCCCTCATCACCCTGAGTTCTACAGCTTTTGCCAAAATCGAAACCAAAGTCATCGAATACAAACAAGGCGACGTCACACTCGAAGGCTACCTCGCCTACGACACGAAGTTCAAAGGGCCGCGTCCTGGCGTTCTCGTCGTACATGAGTGGAATGGCCTCGACGGCTACACCAAGTCTCGTACAGAGCAACTCGCGAAACTTGGCTACGTCGCTTTTGCTGCTGATATTTTCGGCAAAGGTGTTCGCCCAACAACCATGGAAGATGCGGCGAAAACTTCAGGAAGCTACAAAGCGAATCCAGAATTGTGGCGCGCACGTGCCGTCGCGAGTCTCGAAACGTTGAAAGCGCAGAAAAATGTTGATGCCAAAAAGATCGCAGCTATCGGTTACTGCTTCGGTGGTTCAACTGTTTTGGAATTTGCTCGTGCAGGAACAGAGCTTAATGGCGTTGTGAGCTTCCACGGTAACTTCGCTACGAAGCTTCCTCTTAAAGGTCCGGGCATCGTCAAAACAAAAGTTCTCGTCCTTCACGGCGCCAATGATCCCTTCGTGAAAGAAGACGAATACGAAGACTTCATTAAAGAGATGCAGAAGAGTAAAGCTGACTGGCAGATGATCAGCTACGGCAATGCGGTTCACAAGTTCTCAAACCCAGAAGCGGGCAACGATCCGTCGAAAGGTTTTGCCTACGATAAGTCTGCTGACGAGCGTTCATGGGCCGCCATGCAGTCGTTCTTCAAAGAAATTTTCTAGTTATTTTATCTTCGGAGAAGTCTTCGCTTGGGAGACTTCTTCGACGATGATCTTGCCATCGCTCGAACTGAACACCACATTCAGACCCGCAAAATCCAAACCAAACTTTGCGTCTGGTTTAGCGACTCTTGGACGTGGATCCAGTGCCAACACCTGCTCAAGAGCTAGTTTATGAACGCCCGCATCGGCTTTCCAAATCACTTCTGTTTTTGTTTGCACTATGTTGTCTGACCAATGAAACGAAGCCCCTTGGGGAGCGTCGTAAGAATTAACGTAAGGCTTGATATCGAGAATCGGTGTACCATCCACAAAATCATGGCCGCTCACATGGATATGCGCGACGCCGGGCGCGATCACCAGCTTCTCGATTTTTACTAGTGAAAGTCCAATAGGGTTCGGACGATGGGGCGAGCGCGTAGCAAAAACTCCCACACGTTTTTCACCACCTAAAACCGGAGGTCGCACCGTTCCGCCGTGAAAAACTTCACTGAGGTGAAATTGGAAAATAACCCACACATGCGAGCAGTCTTCCAAACCTTTAAGGCATGTCTCATGTGACCATTCGCCGCTAAGTTCCAAGACGGCCCGCAAGGCAGGTGCTAGACCCGGCTGTTTGGGAACGCCGAATTTTTCGCCAAATTCAGAGCGAATTTGACCTATGGCACCTAGCATAAGTTGCTGATTTTTCATTAATGTAACTTCCTCACAAGCTTCTTCGTAAGAATGATAACAGAATACAGCTCATTGGAGAAAACATGGTCGAAGCCCTACTCGCTAAACAGCTTATTCCTGATTCTGTCATCCGTTGGGGGATTCGTCGTTTATTGCGTGAACGACTGCAGGAAATTGAACCGATGAGTTCGACTGCCGCCCAACTGGCGTTCGTTGAAAAATTGCGCCAGGGTCCGATTGCTGTACAAACACGCGACGCCAATGAGCAGCATTACGAAGTCCCCACAGAGTTTTATCTCAAGTCCTTGGGTCCTCATTTAAAATATTCTTGTGGCTATTGGGAAGCCGGCGATGACCTGGCCGCTTCTGAAAAGCGCATGCTCGCCCTCACTTGTGAGCGTGCCGGACTTGTTGATGGCATGGATGTTCTCGAACTGGGTTGTGGCTGGGGATCTCTAT
>JAKFUR010000077.1 GCA_021732585.1 Bacteriovoracaceae bacterium | reverse complement strand
ATAACTGGATTTTTATCCAGTCCCAAAGACTTCACTTTCTCGGGGTACTTCGTCACAGGATAATTAAAATTGTAAGCAGGCACGTCTAAGCGCTCAGTGATGTGGGACTTCAATGCCTCACCTACTTGCTCAATAATAGAATCGGCGAGCGCTCGTAGATCAATCGGCTCGGGATCGCCTTTGAGCATGCGCTGCCAATGAGTTTTGTCGGCCACATGCTCGCCCAGCATTTTTTCCACCAGACCTGAATCCAAGCGTGTCTTCACTTTGAAAATCGGGAGTGCCTGCACGGCCCCTTGATCCATCCAACGTGTAGGCACTTGGGTTTCGCGGGTGATCCCCACTTTCGCGCCTGAAGAGTTCGCAAGATAAACCACATGGGTCTTCATGCAATGATCTTCGCCCCACTTCGGTTCACGACAAGTGCCCTTGGCGTAATGACACAACTCCGGCTTCACGATGCAGACATCACAGGATGCGAGTTTCAATGTGCACGGATAACAGTGGCCTTGTTGCCAAGATTTTTTTGTCAGCTTACCGCACTCGATGCAGTGAATTTTATCTAAGAAGCTCATACGAATACGCGATCCGAGCAGATCGTTCAGGGAAATCTCCTGCTCGTCTAACAGCAAACCGTAGCGAACTGTTTCGCCATGGCTTGTCCTCATTTTGCGTAGATGGCCTTCGACTTTCATACTGTTCTCCGAGCGAGGCGCCCCGATATAAGGAAAAATCGTCCCTTTTTTTGGCGCGCCCTCAACTCTAAGGCAACCTCCACCGAAACTGAAGCACCAGTTCATTAAACCTTTCCAAAGGATGGAAACATGAAGAGTCTTTCTCAGATGATGCGTTATGGTGCGCTTGCACTCATGACAACCCTAGCCGTAAGCTGCGGCTCACAACCTGAAGTACCTCAAATCGACGGTATCAAAGGCCCAACCTTTAACGTCCTAGACGGCAAGGTTTTAATTTCGGTTACCTTCGAACAGTTAGAGGTTATCGGCGGTGCTCGCTTCCCACTTCCAAAGATGGCGAACTCGTTCATGGAGCTTTCACCAGCTCAGACGGGCGGGACATTCTTCCAAGTCGCACTTGATATCCAAGATATTGATGGCACTGATTGGACATTGGTAGACCCACACGCATTGCCAGGCGGCCGTCCGCTTCCAGGGGTTGTTGGCGGTCAATTGCCATCAATCGCAGTTCAAGTTCCAGACTTGGGCAACGCTACTTTCTACGTGTCTAAGCAAGTTTTCGGTTTCTTTATGCCTTTCAAAGTTGATGCTCCAGGCGCAATCGTCACTTTCCGCCTCTACATGGAGAACAAGCACATCGGTAACATCTCTTTGGTTGGCAACGACCAGAACGGTGAAAACGGCGGTCTCTTGCTTCTCATGAACCTCAACAAAGAAGGCAAAGCTCGTCTTCAGAAGTTGGTGGACTACTCTAAGCGCAAAGAGAACAAAGGCAAGATGTTCTAATCTCGCCTAGTTAGCCTCTCAAAGCTAAAAGAGGGCCCCGTCATGGGGCCCTTTCTTTTTTTCATGGTACGAACTTCCCCTCGACTAAACACCTTAGTATTGGGGGATGAAAACTCTATTGTTCGTATGTCTCCTGGCCTTGGTGGGCTGTGGTAAAAAAGCCAAAGATGGTGGCCCTTCTACCGCTGACAATAGCTCAACGCGAAGAGCTGGGACCGTCGGCGAACAATTTGTGGATTCTGTTGAATGGAACAACCCACGTGATGCAGAAACTCTTTTGCGCCAAGGCGCGAACCCAAACGTTCTATTGAGCGATGGCTCTACACCTCTAACTTACAGTATCGTCCGCAACAACGTGTCGATGGTGGACGTGCTTCTTCGCGGTGGCGCAACACCGGACAAGATCGACAAGAACGGAGAAAATCCTCTTCTACTTGCTCTCAAAAACAAGAACGATCCTGTCGTTCGCATGCTAGTTATTCAGGGCGCAAACATCAACACCCGTGACTCACGTTTGCGCACCCCTTTGATGTTGGCCGTGATTGTGGAAGAAGCCGAACTCGCTGAATGGCTCATCGAGCGTGGCGCTGATCTTAACTTGCGTGACAACCGTGATCGCGATGCTCTCTCAATTGCCCGCGAACTCGGCCAACGTAATCTCGCGACGACCATCCAAGTTCGTATTCTGACCGTTCGCGGAGGCAGCGATGAAGAAATCATCACTGGAATTTTTGAGCGCTCAGATGTTTTGGCCTTGAGAGAATTCTTGCTCCGTCGTCCTGATGTCCTTAAACTCAAACTTGTCCCAGGCTTCTTGGTCCGCGCTCTCAATATTCGTGATGAGAAACTCTCCACCGAAGCGGTAGAACTCTTCTTAGGCCACGGCCTCAGCGCTGAAGGCGACCAACCCGAAATCACCACGCCGCTTATTCTCACCGCCAAAGCTGGCCAGATGTCTCAGATGAAAGCACTACTGAAGAATGGAGCGAACATCGAAGCCCTAGATGAATCAGATAAGACGGCCTTGATTGTGGCCATCATGAACCGCCAAGTGAGCGCTGTTGAGCATCTCATGGAGTTGAAAGCGCAGAAAAATTACGAAGTGGAAGGACCTAACGGTCCCGTGAAACACCAGGCCTGTGTCTACGGACGTCAGGCGCGAGACAACGCCAGCACAACAGCTTTGAAGAAGACCAGCGAGGGCATTCTTAAGACGCTGGGCTGTGGTCTGCGGGGCCTTTTTTCGTAAGAAACGGAATAATCGCCATTCCTGGAATCGCGATCACTGTGCAGAACAAGAAGAACCCATTCCACCCCATGGCTTCGGCCATGAATCCTGTTGGTGCCGATAGAAAAGTCCGCGGCAACGCCATCAAAGCCGTCAATAACGCATACTGAGTTCCGGTGTACTTGCGATTGGTCATAGAGGCCATAAACGCAGTGTAGGCGCTTGACCCAAGACCAGCCGAGAGATTCTCGAAAGCGATCACCAAAGTCAGATTGGTGATGTTCGTTTCAACCATCGAAAGCCAACAAAAGCCTGCTGTCGAAACACCTTGAAGAATACCGAAGATCCACAGCGAACGAGTGATCCCCATTTTCATGGTGCCGACACCACCGAGGATGCCTCCGACGATGAGCGCGAGCAACCCAAAGCCTTTTACCACCGTGGCAATGTCGGTTTTGGTGTAGCCTTTCAAAAGCATGAACGGCGTCGTCATGTTTGCCGCCATGGTGTCGCCCAACTTATAGAGAACGATGAAAACTAAAACGAGGATGGCGCCATCGCGCTTAAAAAACTCGAGGAACGGACCCACCACCGCTTCCTGCAAGCTTTGCGGGCTCTCAAACTTCTCACTTTCTTTGTAAGCAAAAGCAGTGAATACAATCCCGAGCGCCATCGCCCCTGCCATGACTTGGTAAACCAAGGGCCAGTTCGCTTGGCCGGTCGGTAAAAGATAACGATCCGCCATCCAAAGCGCGCCAGCACCCGCGATCAAAAGTCCTACGCGGTAGCCGACAACATAAAGAGACGAGCCCATCCCAAGTTCTTCGTCGGACAAAATTTCTCGGCGGTAGGCATCGATTGAAATGTCTTGAGTGGCACTGAAAATAGCGACGAGCAACGCCATGACAGCGATGCCGTAGATGTTGGCCGCAGGCTCAAAAAGAGACATCGAAAAGATACTGATCACGAGGAGCACCTGCATCAGCATCATCCAACCGCGACGACGGCCGGGCCAGAAATGAAAGCGGTCCATCAGAGGAGCCCAAAGAACCTTCAACGAATAGGGAGTTCCGATAGAAGCAAAAAGACCGATGGTTCCCAGATCGATACCTGCTTCCGTCATCCACGCTTGCAGTGTTGAACCGATGAGCAAAAGTGGTAGTCCGCCCGCATAGCCCGTCAAAAAGACAGAGAGCATTTTGCGACTAAAAATTTTCTGCCACATAGTTTTCTACAGATGTGTCGGGACAGCGTAGTCAAATACGTTGTTCACAACCACTTTAGGGGTTGAAGGACGCTTTTTCTTAGCAACTCGACTGAAGGTAATTTTTTTAAGCTCATCCCCGAGCACTTTCCCCAAGAGCGGCGGAACAGCGTTTCCGATCTGACGGAACTGCGCTGTCTGCGAACCTTCGAAAATGAAGTCGTTGGGGAAACTCTGACAAGCAGCCGCTTCACGAGGCGTGAGATAGCGCGCTTCTTTCGGGTGATAGTAACTGGTGCGTGCTGTGAGAATCGTCGGTGACGGGCGATCCAACGGCAAGCGCTGCAAACGCGTCTGACGGAAACGACCTTCGCGCAACTCGTTCCAGTCGATGTCGTACCAAAGTTTTTTCGGCAAGTAGGCCTTCTCATCTTCTTGGTAACGAATACCCGAGCCGGCCGGAATAAACTTCAATCGCTCCCGGTCTTCTGGGTTCTTAATCTGCGCCATGGCCGGATTATGATTATGGATCTTGCCATCTATCGCTTTGAGATTTTTAAGCGCCTGAGCGACCGTCACAAGCTTTTGCGTCCCACGTTTACCATGGGTAGGTTTCGGGTAACGGCATTCACCGTTCAACACACCCATAATGATCGTGCGACGACGCATTTCTGGAACGCCGTACTCTTCAGCCGAAAGTACGCGCGCTTCCATGGTGTAACCCAAGCGTTCAAACTGCGCGAAGACCTGCTTCATCACATGAGCGTTTTTCTTTGCCACCATGCCAGTGACATTCTCAAACAGGACAATTTTAGGTTGCGTGACTTTCACCACGCGCACGAACTCACGGAAAAGTTGGTTGCGGGTATCGTCCGCATCCCCTTTGCCAACGGTTGAGAAACCTTGGCAAGGAGGGCCGCCCACAACCATGTCCACACGGTCGGTGCCAATAAGTTTTTTTAATGTGCGGGTATCGAGCTTCTTGATGTCACCGTTCCAGGCCTGCGCCTTGGGGTGGTTACGTTGAAAAGATTTAATCGCCGCCGGCTCCATGTCCACACCGAGCAAGCACTCGTGGCCGGCCATTTCTAGACCGTAAGAGAGTCCCCCACATCCACAAAAAAGATCGATGAAGGTCATCCCAGAAGTTCGTTTCATTGACAGGTCTCCATGGCAAAAAGCCTACTTAGAACAGTCTAGTTTTCGTGTCTCGCAGATGTCTAGTTTAAAGACCTTCGTTCGGTGTATCGAACATTCCAGACGAGGACTTGGTGACGTTGTATAATGCCCCTACAAAAATTTTATTCTTCACCAGGAGCACATAAATGAAACGTCGTGATTTTCTCAAAACAACTCTTCTCGCTGGCGCCGTGATGACCGTTCTCGGTAAAGTTGCTGGTGTAGCGAATGAAGCTCTCGCCAACGTCGTATGGGTGGCCCCAGGTAAATTGGGTTACAAAGAAGTGGCGCCTGATCTTCAAGTTAAAGCTGGCAAGAACTGCGCAAGCTGCAAGCACTTCCAGGCCGATGCAAAAACACCAGGCGGCGGTAAGTGTGTACTCCCGGCCATGAAAGGCGGATATGTTAAAGCGGCCGGTTACTGCACCATGTGGATGAAGAAAGCTTAGTCTTACCTGACATTGCTGCGCATCAAGCCCCTGCTTTCGCGGGGGCTTTTTGTTTTAACTGACAGTTTTTGTCAGTACACAACCTGAATGACACCACCTATAAACACACTCCCACTACACCAACAAGGAGACGTCGGTGGCCAACATTCTTTTCCTCGTAGCTTTGACCCTTTCTACTTCAGCGAGTTTCGCGAGTGAGAAAGTCGTTTATGGTGAAGACAACCGTTTGGACGTGATGGGTGTAACCAACGCTCTTCATAAGCGCTTGGCGCTTTCAACGGCCGCCATGGTGGAAAACAAAAAAATGCAGAAAGACACGAACGGCAACTGCCGTTTGAACTTCGATGAAACCCTTGAAACAGGGGCCAATGTTTGTGCGCGCGAATCATTCAGTCAGCAGTCTATCGGCGCCATGTGCTCAGGCTTCTTGGTAGGTGACGATGTCCTCGTCACGGCCGGCCACTGCCTCAAGCTCTTGGGTGGCATGGGCTACCCTACTCCGGAATCAGTCTGCAAAGGCTTCTCTTGGGTTTTCAACTACGCAGTCGATGCCCGTACACGTGACCCACGTGTCGGCAAAACAAGCGATGTCTATGGCTGTAAGCAAGTGATCGTGGCCACTCTTAATAACGCCCAAGACTTCGCCGTGATCAAGCTCGATCGCAAAGTAGCCGGCCGCGCACCTCTCAAATTCCGTGAATCAGGCAAAATCGCTGATCGCACATCGCTCGTTGTGATCGGTCATCCATCAGGCCTTCCGAGCAAGATCGCTGCTGGTGCCCGCGTGTTGCAAAACCGTGAAGCGGCCACATTTTTGACGAATCTCGACACATTCCATGGCAACTCAGGCTCTGCGGTCTTTGATGCAACCACGGGTCAACTTGAAGGCATCTTGGTGCAAGGTCAGACTGACTATCGCCCGAGCGACAGCAATGACTTTAGTTCATGCCAAGTGGTGAACCGTTGCGATGAAAACGGCAATGCCTGTGAACTTCCTATGCTGCAGCCGGGCGCCCCGAAAGGAGAAGTTGTGACTCGCATTACGCAAGTCGTAAGCTTCATCAAGACGGCCCGTGCCCCAGCAAGAACTCCAGCTCGTCGCTAATCTCTCTCTTAGGGGCCGTACGACCTGAGTACGGCCCATGCCAACACCACAGCTTTAGAACTCCAAGCGATCGTTCTGATCCAGTTGCTGTTTATGAGAGCAGTGATGGCCGTCTGGTCTTTACCAAGCGCCAGCTTTCCATGGAGTGGCACCTGGATGAACGCAGTGGATGCCCATACCAATGCTGTGAGTGCCAGCGCACTCCATGGGACATAAGCAGGTAAGCTGGTTTCAAAAAACATTCGCAGCACCAGCAACAATTCTGCCACCATCAATGGGGCCACCACCCATGTGATTTGCGTCGTGTGAAAAACACTGAAAGCCTTGAAGTCGCTCTCTGGGATGAATCGGAAAGATGGGTAGTGCACAACCTGAACAAGCCAGATGAGTCCCACCAACGTGCAGGTAACAGCAAAATGTAAAAGAAGAATGTTCATCTTGAGATTTTGACGCTGCAGTAGTGAGTTGAACAATTAACGAACCCTCAACAGCAAAAGCTAAACGCTCGGACAAAGTGAGGTTGTCCCCTTTGCCCTAAGACCCCTACAATAACTTTATGCAGATTTCTGATTGGGAACTTAGGTGGCGACAGACCCTCGACTTCACAGTTGCGAGCATGAAGTCACGTTACCGCAAAACATTCGCTGGTTTCTTTTGGGTTCTTCTCAATCCCATTATTATGTTCGGCGTTCAAGCGC
>JAKFUR010000069.1 GCA_021732585.1 Bacteriovoracaceae bacterium | reverse complement strand
GATGAAGGTGGGATACAAGGTACTGTTTTATCACTCGAATGCCGCTGAAATCGGTGTGGTGGGAGTCATGCAAGTCAGTAAAGAGGCCTATCCAGACCCAACTCAATTTGTCGCTAAGTCCGAGTACTACGATCCGGCTTCTCAAAAAGAAGATCCGCGCTGGAGCCTAGTGGAAGTGACGTTCGTAGAGAAATTCCCACGCATCGTTAGCCTCGAGATGATGAAGCAAACCCCCGGCCTCGATGGATTGCTTCTGCTACGAAAAGGCAGTCGCCTCTCAGTGACACCTGTGGATGCCGCCCATTTTAAAATTATTGTTGGTTTAAAAAAGTAAGGGCCCGGAGGGCCCTTAAGAATTTAGAGAGAAGTGAAATTTCCGTTCGGTGAAATTTCAGAGTCCACGGTCACGTTAATACTAAGACGAGCACCATCCGCTTCCACTTTGAAAGTGTAAGCACCAGGTGAGAGCACTTTATAAAACTCACCACGTTGAAAGCCGTAGGTTCCCAATGAGGCGCCTTGCGCATTCAACACTTCCACTTTACCCGTGGCATTGCGATTAGCAAGCTTAATGCCTGCACCTTGATGCACGAGTTCCATGTAACGAATCATAGAATCGCGGTTACTGGTGTAGAAACCTGGGATGTCTCTGTAGTTCGGCCATTTGCTGTCTGAAAGCTCAACAGTGATTTGAAGATCGTTGTGCCAGATGTAGCTCCAGTCCTGCATACCGCCGAGGAGAACGTACCAATCAGCACCATTGGTGATGCCGCGATTGAACTCGCTTGATGAACGCATCTCTGGGTTCAAGTTGGCGTACTCGAGAGAGAAATCCTGCAACAAAGCATCGAAGGGGTGACGATCGTATTTTGCGTCCCATGGGTAGTTCGCTACGACAGCACCGCCGTGGAAGTTCGCAGACAAAGAGATGTTACGGCTGGCCTGGAACGCCATGATGGCTTGGGTTTCAGGTTGGCGGCCAGCGGCGTTGTTCGGATCATTACGAACGGCTTCGGGGAAATTGCGGTTCAAATCTTGGCCCGCGGCATTGGCACGCTGACGAAGTTCAGAACCATCCGGATTCATCGATGGCATCACAAAAATTTCTGTGTTGTTGATGAGGTCAGTGATAGCAGCGTCTGAGCCGTATTTCTGCAACATCTCATCCACCAAACGAATGGTGAGTTCGCGACCGGTGATTTCATCACCGTGCATGCTTGAAATATATTTGAATTCCGGCTCGATCTCATCAACCGCAACGTTGTCTGAGATTTTGAGAACCATCAAGTCACGGCCTTTAACTGATTTGCCAATGCTTGTGAGGCGCACGATTTGTGGATATTTTGCTGCGAACTCTTCGAGCTTCGCTTTGATCTGCTCGTATGATGGGTAGTTCGTCCAATCAACGTTCTTGCGAGCGTCTTTCAAGTCGTAAAAAGCTACTCCGCGCTGGCTAAGGAACTCACCGAGCCCAGCTGGGCCATAAACTTCAAAGCCGTGAGAGTCCAAGTGATCCACGGTGATGTCCGCGTGACCAACCAGCTCTTTCAAGAGGGCCGGTTGTGAACCCATGACAAAAAGTTCTTCTTCGATCTTTGCCGCAAATGCAGAACTTGAGAGAAGAGCTGCGAGGGCCAATAGGATTGTTTTCATTCTCAATACTTCCTTGGAAAGAGAGGCTTTTATCAGACGCTACACCTTTCGCAAGGGAAGGTTAAGTTGCCTGAAATAAAGACATGATTTGTAAGACGAATTACTCGAAAAAGAACAGTCTGCTGCGTGTGGTGAGCAACCCAAGTCCTTGAGAATCCTGGGCAACGTCGCCAAAAATCGCCGACTGATCATGCCCCAAAGGGAACTTCGCAATGACCGCGAGAGACAACGGGTCCACCGCTAGAAGTTCGCCCCCAAAAGTAGCGGCGACGATGTGGTCTTTCCACCACCACAACTGGTTCACAGCATCTTTCGTAATGCGAGACTCTTTAATGATTTTTCCATCCATTCCGAGGAACACGACTTCACCGTGGGCAGTACCAAAAACAAGTGTCTGTCCTCTCACAATTGGATGCGACAATGCTCCCACTTCGAATTGGCGGCGGATCGCTCCGTCTTGCGGGTCCAAGGCGCGCAGATCTCCTGAAGGAGAGCCGGTGACGATGAGATTATCAACCAAGACGGGGTTGAGGTCGATATCCACAAACTTTTGTGTTTCTACGAGTTTTTGTTCCCACAGCAGCGAGCCTTCTTGCAATGAAAGCGCGCCGGCAAATCCATCAGCGAAACCGACAATAATTTTGTTCCCTACCACGAGTGGGCGCGTGGTTCTTTGCAAAGTCACCGTGACAGGAACAGCACGACGGTAGTTCCAGATCACTTTCCCCGTCGCCGCATCCAAACAAACAATTTGATGGCCACGCAGATAGATGATCAGGCGGCCTTCGTGAATGACAGGGGCTGACTCAATGGGCGCACCGAGATCAATGGCGTACTTCAACTCGCCCGTAACGGCCTGACGAACCACCAGGCGACCGCCTTGGGTTCCGTAGTAGACATCCTCTCCGTGCACAAGCGCCGGAGCGGCGATCGATTTGCTTTCTACGAAACGCCAAAGCTCACGACCATTCTCTTCATCGACCGCACGAAATGAGCCATCCAATGCGCCTACATATAGAATATCCTGCGCTGAGGTGACTCCACCGTAGCTCATAGGGAGATTCCCCGGCATGTAATTGAAGTCGAGGTTTTTGGCCCAGCGAACATGAAAGAATTTCTTCTCACGTTCAGGCGCGCGGACATTCTTTAATTGGGAACATCCGGCAACGAGCAAACTTAGGAGAACAATAAAGCGCATTACTGAGCCGCTGGGACTTGCTGCAAGTACATGCGTGCCATCTTCGCCAGCTCATCGTTGGGTGCGTTCGCAATGATGTAGTCGAAGTTAGTTTTCGCTTTAGCGTTATCACCTTTCGCCAAATAGAGGCGACCGAGATCCAAGTAGGCTTTTGTGAGCATTACTTTGTGCCCCTCAGCAATATAAGCTTCGAGAGTTTTAATCGCCTCATCAGCTTTGCCATTCTTCTCAGCTAAAGCTGCGTAAGAGTGCGCCACTAAAACGTACAACGGAGACTTTGCCCCGATCGAATTGACCACATCACCCAAAACACTTTCCGCCATCACTGACTCACCTTTACCATCAAGGTAAGTCGCCGTTAGCAAAGCCACTGGCAACATGGAAGGGCTCGCCTTCACTTCGGGCGCGAGAGCTTGGTATTTAGTAGCGAAATCCGTGGGGGCAACTTTACCAGCGCGCAATTCAGCGGCCACAGTCATCTCGAATTGTGCGACTTCAGCTGAATGCTCTTGAGCTTTTTTATTTTGGTATTGCTTGAACAACAGCACGGCCGATGCCCCGACAAAAGCCACCACAACAGCAGCGATGAAAGATTTACGATGCTCGAACATCCAGTGTCCAAAATCGGTCTTATCCAATGTTTGCTGGAGGGTTGCTTCAGGGGCAGCGTTTGCAGTCGTTTCAGACATAGTCATTCCTTTGCGTGTTGATTCGCTCAGAAGTGTAAAGCGTTGGCCGAAACGTTGTCAAAGATCAAAAGATTCCATAGACTTTACTCATGAAGTCTAAAATTCTTTGTTTGACCTTGGTGCTTGCCGCCTTCCCTGCTTGGGCGATGAATAAAACAGGCCGCATGGGCGTGGGTTTTACGAGCCAACTTGTGAATGACATCCCTGCTCTCTCAATGAAAATTCAGCAAAATCGTTATTTCGCCATCGGTGGACTCTTAGGTTTTCGCTCAAATGAAGACACCACAACCTATGGAGCGGGGCTCAAGGTTTACCGCGTCATCTTTGAAGAAGAATTGCTGAATTTCTACATGTCGGGACTGCTCGCCTCACTTTCCTACGAAGATGAGGGAAAAGCTAAGTCGGGCTACCAGTTCGACGGTACCTTCGGCACCGAATTTCACCTCGAAAGAGTTGAGAGCATCGGGTTTAGCTTTGAATTTGGCGTTTCTTACAACGACGGCCCTCGCGGGCGCAGCTTTGAAACTCTCGGTAACAACTTCCTTAAAGCCGCGGTTCACTTCTACTTATGACCCATTTCTTGCGTTTAGTGCTATTGCTGACCTTGGCTCTTCCGACGGCCGGCTTCTCGCAAGAGACTCCCGACGAACTGATGGATGATGATCTCACCATCGACGGTGATATTTTTAACGACTTCAATGAAGACCTTGAGGCCACGCAGGTTCTCGAAGACGAACGCTTCTATCGTTATGGCCGCTTCTTCCAAGCGATGGTCGGTCTTGGCCTTACGACATTTACTGGAAATCGCGGAGCCGCCTACACTGATAACCCGCCTACTTTTCATGTGTCCGTGGCTTTCTTCTTGGGCTTTCAAAGCGCTATTATTTTAGGAGTTGAATATTCCAAGCATACCGCGTTCATTGATACGAGAGTGAACCAGTACCGCGATGAAATCATTGGTGCCATAGAAACAAATTTCCTGCGACCTTTTGTGGGGTTCCGCTACTACATGGACACCACAGATCTTGGTACGGCCATCACCTATTCAAATCCCCATTTCATCGCACGGATGGAGTACTGGTATCAAACGAATAAATTTGTTGAACGACGGACGATTCCAGATCAGAAAGGTGGCGGTATCGGCATTGGTGTCGGCGGTGGACTTGAGTTCCCAATTGAAATCAAGAAGAGTTATGTGAGTGTAGAAGCGCTTTATCACCAGGTAAATTTCTTCGATAAGTTCACAGCCGACTATCAACAGATTCCAAACGATCCAGAGAGTGAATTCGGGTTTGATGATCTTACGGGAGCTGCTCTCTCACTCATTTTGACCTACAACTTTACTTGGTAGTTGTAGGCCCCATAAATTACTTGGTCGTTTTCTTGGCCTGAATCTTTTTCATGCGGCGTTCAAGGTCTGATGACGTCCGGAAAATCAAATGCACGGGCGTATTCAACAAATTGAAATCCTGGCGCAGGCCACTCACTAAATAGCGACGATAGTGTTCCGGAATCCCCAAGCTCTTGTTGGTGAACAACAAGAACGTAGGAGGCGCCGACTTAATCATCGAAGCGTACTTGACACGGAAGCGTACACCGCCGGTACGATTCACCATGATGGGGTGACGATCAACCAACGTGGCAATGCTCTTATTCAACTGGCCTGTCGGAACCTTGCGGTGACGAACTTGAATGGTGTGGCGAACCGCATTTTTTAAGTAGCCGAGGTTGCGATTCTGCTTCGCTGATATGGTAACCAATTGACAGAAACCCAGCCAAGGAATTTTGAATTTCAAATCATCGAGCCATTCTTTCTTTTTCTTGGCGTTGTTGAACGTATCGCGCAGAAGATCAATCTTGTTCAAGCAGATGATCAGGGACTTCCCTTTCTCCATAGCGATATCAAGCAAACGACGGTCTTGGTGAGTGATACCCAAAGTTGAGTCCACCATAAAAATCACCACGTCACAGCTCGTAATCGCTCTGAGACTGCGGTACACCGACTGCTCCTCGATGAAGCCTTCGACTTTCTTCGAGCGGCGAATACCGGCGGTATCCACCAGCTTAATCGAGCGGAAACCATCAGTGGTTCCGCGGCGAGCTTCTTCCAGTTCCACATCAGCTTGCGCTGAAACACCCGAATCAAGTGCCGCTTCGATAGCGGCGTCATTGAAGTATTCACCCAAATCAAAATCCGCAATGGCGGCATCAGATTCAAAGGTCGTATTGCTGTCTTCAGTCTTGTCGGGGATCAAACCGAGTTCCGGCGCCATCTGGCCGTACTCGATATAAACGCGCTCATCCAATTCATCCGCTTCAGGATCGATCTCGATGTTCACGCCCTGCAAGGCCTGAGCTTTCATTTCTGCGTAAAGCTCTTCATCGTCTTTACGGAATTGGTTTTCTTGAGACTTGAGCGTTTCCGCTTCCTCGCCGAAGAACAAATCAATGTAGCCCTCGATAGGATCAACGGTTGTACCCGCGATTTCACTCACCAGCGCACGTTGAGCGCCCACGAGAGCATTCAAGAGCGTTGATTTACCAGCGTTCGGTGCGCCAATGATGGCAACTGATGCCACCACATCATGAGCGGGCTTAACACCACGCTGAAGAATCTCTGGATCTTCCGCACCAACTTTGTCGAATTTGCCGGCGAAGTTCCACAGGCGCAAACGAAGATCATTCAAACCGCGGTTGTGCTCACCGGAGATCAAAAGCATGTCGTCCGAATCAACATCGAGACGGTAGAAGTCGACTTCATCACCTGTTTGTTTTTCGGTGTCGAATTTGTTCACCAAAACCCAAACAGGCTTTTGTTGAATGCGGATGAATTCACGAATGCCTTCATCGTACGGGCTTAAGCCTTCACGCACGTCGACCACAAACAACACCAAGTCACTTTCTTCAATCGCTAAACGCGCATGGTCCGCCATGATATTGAAGAAGGGATCAATGTTGTTTTTCTTCTTCGGATCGATCTCGATCTTCTGAGGATAAAAACCACCGGTATCAACCAAGATGATTTCGCGGTCGTCGCCTTCGCCTTCTTGCAGGTCCATGATGCCGTAGTGGCGGTCACGAGTGACGCCGGGCTGATCATGAGTCATGGCAAGTCGCGCCTGACGCATCAGACGGTTAAAAATGGTCGACTTCCCTACGTTGGGGCGACCAATGATTGAGACTACTGCTGAACGTTTCACTTAGACCTCCAAACACGCGCACTGGTTTGTGAGCGCGGCAACCCGAGTTCATCGAGCACCCAATTATTACTGAACCACTTCGGTGATACTTTCACGTGCAGGTTCAAATGCACTTTACCGCCGACCATCGCTTCGATCTTGCGACGAGCGTGCGTTCCGATATCTTTAATGACGCTGCCGCCGCGACCCACGACGATGGCCCGTTGAGACGGACGATTCACTAATATTGAGGCAGAAACGTGAGCGCTCAAGACGCCATCTTCTTCACGCTCTTTCATATCCTTGTATTCATCAACCACAACGGCGAGCTCATAGGGCAATTCTTCTTTAAGAATGCGAAACGCTTGCTCACGGATATATTCTGTGACGAAGAAGCGCTCGTTTTTGTTAGAAGCCGAACCATCTGGGAACAAGTGTGGACCAGGAATAGCCGCATCAACCAACGCGCCTGTGAGTTCATGGATATTGGTGCCGTCTTTGGCGCTGATCACGAAATGCTTCTGCACGTTCGGGCACAATGCTTTGCATTTTTCATACACAGCTTTGGTGTCGACATTAAAATTCAAATCAACTTTCGTGAAAAGAATCCACGTTGGGCCAAGTTGCCATTCAATGGAATTAAGCAAGTCTTGGAACGCCTGTTCTGGACGATCTGCCATATCCAGAAGAACCAAGTTAAGATCAACGCCCTCAGCACCCATCTGAGCTTGGTTGTTCATACGCTTGTTCAGCTCTTGTGCTGACTTATGAATCCCCGGAGTGTCGACGAGCACGATCTCCGTGCGATCAATCGTGAAGATACACTGAAATTGATTGCGCGTGGTTTGCGGCTTGTCACTCACGATCGCCAAATC
>JAKFUR010000106.1 GCA_021732585.1 Bacteriovoracaceae bacterium | reverse complement strand
CACATGCTCAAGCACAATGAAACCTGCACCGGAGTATTTAAAGACTGTGCCGGGCTTATTGATTACTTCGACGGGCGGATAGTTGTACTCTTTATTTCCATTCAAGAAATCTTCAATCGGCGGCATGGCACGGTCGGCCGGTACACCATTCACATAGTGCATGTTCAACGCTTGGTGGCTCATCAAATGCGCCAACGTGACTTCATCACCCCAAGGCGACGGCTTTAAGCGAAACGTCGATTGGGTCGTTGCTAAGAGCTGGTTCACCGAAGTATTCAGCGGAATCTTTTTGCTGGCAAAGTACTCACAGGCGAAAGCACTCGCCACCGACTTACTCAGTGACGCCACTTCAAACAGCATGCTGTTACCCGTGCCGCTACCAAGATTGATCACTTGATGGCCGTGTCCATTGCTCAAAGCGATCTGGGCATTTTTGATTTTATATTTCTTAAAGATGTCATGAAACACATGACCGGATTGAACCAAAGGCGCCATGCGTTTGAGGGCAATTTCCCACAGCGCTGTGCGGGCATGGGCCAATTCTTCTGCAGCACTGTTATTCATGCGCTCGCGTAGAATTGCCAGCATCTCGCTTCCCGACTTCCCTTGGGCAGAAACCAGAAACTTCATGCCAAACTTTTTCTTGTAGGCCGCACCATCCAATCGCAGCTGTTCCTTGATGGCTTCATCTTCTTCAAAGACCTTCGCTTGCTCTTTGACTGCATGGGCATCGAGAGTTTTTTTGCCTTCCCCGATATCACCGTGAAAGCTCGCGGCTTCAATCACTTCTTCCAACATAAAGGCACTGGCCACTTCGGCTCCCTGAATCAGATCCGGTAGATCATGGCGAGCCATGACCGACGCAAAACGCTGACTGCCGAGACAAGCGAAGTATTCACAGAAGCGCTCGATATACGGGCGCATAGCAAACTTTTCGGCATCAAGAGCGACAACTGTGGCCCAAGGATCAGAGCTCGCCCGCACATCGTCCATGGTAAACGGCAGAAGCAATTCTGTGGCGAACTCAGCTGGCTTTATATCCGTCATGAGACGGAGCATGAGCTTAAACGCCACGGGGTACCACTTCGCCGTGCGATCATCCCATTTCACTTGGACAATTTTCTTATCGTCTGACAGGTCTTTACGAATAAAGTGCATTTCTTCATGGGCAATGCGCAGGAACTCTTCCAAGGTGAAGCGGCCATGATGAATCTCATGCCAGACTTCCCAGCGAGAACGCTCGGTGGTGGCAAGATCATCCATCACTCGTACGGCGACGCCGTCGATCTGTGCAGGAAGCGCCACACAGCCACTCCCCGTCAGCCAGTCAGCGAGATACTGCAAACACTGAAATACGTTGTAGCGCACTTCATCCGGATGATTGTTGGCGATGTAATTTGATTCGCGAATGTCGGCCACGATGAGTGAGCGTGCGTACATCGGGTCATCAGGATTAAGTCCTTCAATGTCAGGGCCTTGAATAAAAGCCAAAATATCTTGAGCGTGCTTCGTCTCAAGCAGCGAAGTCACCATCGTATTGAGCGCTTTCGAGTCACCCGCGTGATGTTTTTTCCAAGCGGTCACCAGAGCAAGTCCCAAACGCACAAAGTCCGGATGCGCCACCCAGAAGCCTGTCAGATCACGCTTCATCTGAGTGATCACATCTTTGAAATAACCTTTGAGTGTGATTTGAAACGATGGCGATTTAAGATCCGCACCGATAGGCAAAATGCCGTACATACCGCCCACTTTAATGCCTCCGCGCGGTCCAACCACATCAGCGAGCAAGCGATGTGAGGCCTTAATGTATTTAATCACGATATTCGGATCGGCCTTAACGGGTATGCGGTAATTGCCGTCTTCTTTGAAGAGGCGTGCCGTAGAGGCTAAGTAGTCATGCCAACCCAAAGAAGCACCTGCGAAGTACGGATGCAATTCATCCATAATCTCATGCGTGCGAAAAATGGCGCGTGGGTTTTCTAATACGATCATGAGTCTAATCGTACCGATTTTGTAACTCGGGTGACGCTTTTGAATCAGGCCCTCGGCCGTCGCCATCATCAGACGAATGTAGCGGGCCTCTTCTTCGTTCTCAAGCTTAGGAACATAAAACACCAAAGCCTCGGGCTGCGTGGCATGGTGAAAGAAATGCAAAGCGAAGTCATACAAATGCAAAGGCATCGGCTGATCACCTTTGAACATAAAGAAACTCGGAAGAGCTAACCCAGGAAAACGTTTGATCGGTAACGCTAGGTTTTCAGACTTGAGTTCGTAGCGCTTGCCCTTATCAACTTCCGCGATCGTTTTATCAAAACAGCCTTTAAGATTCACACCGGCAGAAATCAAATCCGCCCGCAGTGGTGTTTTTGAGTCTTCGTCGTCGGCGCCCCATTTCGGGTTGTGTTGAGCTTCGCTCAACAACTCTGCGACGATAGCCGGCTCACCCGGCAACTGGCGGTGATAGGCATTCATGGCGTTGATCGCCAGCTTCGCGCTATCCGGTGGTCCAAAGAGAGTGACGTGCGGGCCTTGTAAATAACTTGGAATGGGTGCAATGGGCTGGCCGCCCTTCTTCACATAGTCAGCACGCTTGGGGCCAACCACGATACGGCCATCCCCGTCTTCAAGTCCTAGGACCGTGAGATAATCGCTGGAGAGATAATCACGACCGTGAGTTTGATTGAATTCAAACAACGCACGCGTGCGCTGATCGATAAACGCTCTATCTTGTGTACGACGCTTCAACACCATCGCCAACTCACCGGCGAGCGCATCGTAAAGATCGCTCAAAAACTGCAAGGCCTCAGTGGTTTCAAGACCGCCGCCCTCACCGACTTGCGTAAGTCCACTCACGCCAGCAACAGGACTAGATTGTTTAAGTAAATGGGCCTTGAGTGCGGGGCTTAAATAGTCGTCGTAGTACATTTAACTGCCTCGGTAGGTCGATAATCCGTAAGGGTTAAGCAAGAGCGGCACGTGATACTTGCGGTTGGTGTCTTTCACGCGAAAAAGTATCGGCGTGTTGAGAAAGAAACTCTCACGACTTTTGAAATAGTCTTCAATCATGAAGGTGATGCGGTAATCACCCGCTTGGCAAGAGCAATCAAAAGCGTGGCGACCATCAGAGTTGGTCACGCCATCACTGAGCCTTTCCCACGCATCGCCTTTTTTTATCTCTAAGCTCACCGCCACACCTGCAGCAGGACTTCCAAGACTTGTGTCGAGAATATGAGTGCTAATCATAAATTTCCTTTTAACTGTGGGTATAGAGCGACATGGCCGCAAGCAAAACAATACCAAACACCAGGGCACCCATGGCGCGCTGAGGTTTTGAAAGACGAACCACGAAGTACTCACGAATCGCCGCTCCAGCGAGAGTCAGGCACAACAAGACCAACCAGCTATGGGGATGATCGTAGGTGGCCGGGAAATGATTCGAGATCATGATGAAGATCACCGGCAAGGTGAAGTACGTGTTGTGAGTCGAGCGATTCTTAGCGTTTTTTCCCCAGTCTTGATTGACCGGCTCACCTTTCGAAGACGCTTCCACCATCAAAAGCTGGCGAGGGATGATGCGCATGAATACGTTGGCGGTCATCCATGTACCGAGCATGGCGCCAATATGGATATAGGCCGCGCGACCGTTGAGCGTTTTACACAGCAAGTACGTCATCGCGACAAACCACACCAGAGTCAGGATGTGCCCAACGTCGGGTTTAGTTTTGATAATCTTAGTTTCCCAAACACTGTCGTAAAATTTCCAAGAGCCGAACACCGAGAACAAACTCAGCATGACGGCCTGCCAATAAGTGATCGGCGAAATATTTGAATCGAGCAGATAGCCGCCATCGTCGGTGTAGAAATACATCACCAACAAGAACATGCCGCTCATCCACGTCCAATAGGACTCCCACTTAAACCAGTGAAGTTCTTTTGGTACGCGTGTGGGACCCAATAAAAGTTTTTCTACGTGATAGAAGCCGCCACCGTGTACCATCCACAACTCGCCCACGTGTCCAGGACGAGTCGACTCGGGATTCGGTTTGAAACTGCGATCCATCCACATGAAAAAAACGCTGGTCCCGATCCAACTTACCGCCACAGTGATGTGCAGCCAGCGGCCGAGCATCAGCAGCCAATCAAATATTTCTTGGTCCACAGCAGTCTCCTCTAATGAAGAGGTCAATTACATCATGACAGCATAGCGTTAATCGACCTCAATCTTGTAATTTTCAACACAATCCATTCATCATCCCCCCAAGTCATTAACGAGACCTCCCCTTAAATTGAATGAACTAACCAGGAGGCCCCATGTTTAAAAAGATTCTTCCCCTTGCACTTCTCTCTCTCACATCAGTCGCTTATGCCGCCGATTCAGCCGGCCTGTTTGTTGAACCGATGCTCACTTATGAGCAAGGTGAAGCCGACATAGACTATCCAGCACCCTTTGGTGATTCAGATGCAAAAGTCACAGGCTTTGGTGTGGGTGCGCGTCTCGGATTTCATGTCATGGAATCACTCTTCATTGGCGCCGATGGCCGCTACTCAAAACCAGAGTTTGATAATGACGATCCGGATTACAAGACTGATGCGACCGCATACAACTACGGTCCGGTGGTAGGCGTGCAAATGCCCACTCTTCTCGGTCTGCGCGTTTGGGGTAGCTACATCCTCGGCGGCGAAATGGATCTTGAGAAAAAAAATGACGTCGATCTCAAACTCAAAGACGCTTCAGGTTATCGCGTCGGTGCTGGTGTAAAAATCGGTCCGGCCAGTCTTAACTTGGAATATCAGCAAATCGACTACGACAAGGCTGAACTTGAAGACGCCGGCATTTTCAGCGGTTCTACCAACGATGTGGATGCCAATATTCAATCCTACATCGTGAGTGTCAGTTTCCCATTGTCACTCTAGTTGCTCATGCTGACTAAATTATGGCAAAGTCTCCCTAATCAAATGGAGACTTTGCCATGAATCTTAAGACCGCACGCGTTTGGTTATCCTACATTGGTGTAACCATCTTGCTTTTCGTGAACACTTGGGTGCTGAACACAAGTTTCGAACGCGTCAGCTCACAAGAACGTTGGGTCAAAAAAACCTCCGACACACTTACGCTCGTAGAACTCATCGTCTCTTCCATGAAAGACGCCGAGACCGGCGTGCGTGGTTTTTTGCTCACCCGTCGTGACAGTTATCTCGAGCACTACAACGAAGCCCAGCTCGCGGCTCCCATTCGTCTCGCGACCCTCCAACGCCTCACGGAAGGTGATCAGCAGAGTTTGGATCTTCTGAGTATCTTCAACGAACTCATCGCCGATGAGTTCTCCGCTCTCTCGAAAGCCGCCAAAAAAGATATCCGCCTCAACAAGCAAGAAGTGGACAAGCACTTAGCTGAAGGTAAGGCCGTCATGGACCTTATCCGTAACCAGGCCGAAGAGATCAAACGTATTCATCGTCAAAAACTCAGCCGCTACAGCGAGCGTGCCGAAGAAAGTCGAAGCATCTTCTTCTGGTCGCTCTTCGGGACCTCGGGTCTCTCCTGGCTTCTGTTGTCTTTCGCGGTTTACCAGATTCATCGCAACATCAGCCGCGCTTTAAACGAGAGCCAAAAAAATGAAATACAGGCCTGGTCCGGCCTCCACCTCTCAGAGCTCAGTAAAATCTCAAGTGGTGAAATCAGCTCGAAAGAAGTCGCCTCACAGGTCTTGAATTATCTCTCACTCCACACGCCACTCGCGGCCGCCCGACTCTATCAATTCGAAGGTTCAGGCATCGAGGAGTTGGGCTCTTTTGGTATTCCGGAAAGTGCCATCAAGCCAAACCACGGCGGACTCATCAAAGAGGCGCGCAAGAAAAACACTCTGTGGATCATCAAAGATCTGCCCGACGATTTCTGGGCGATCTCCTCTGGGCTCGGAAGTGCCAAGCCCCGTGTTTTGGTCTTCATGCCACTCATTTTTCAATCACGCACCATCGCTCTCTTGGAGATGGCTTCCTTTGAAGATTTGAACGATCAGTACATTCAGCTCTTTCAGGGCATGAAAGATATCCTCGCAACCAACCTTTCTGCCGCTCAGTCGCGGGAAGACCTTCAAGAGCTCCTCAAGAAGAGTCAAACTCTCGCGGAAGAACTGCAGAGCCAGCGCGCCCTTATGGAGCAGCAAGTAAAAGAACTTGAGAAATTACGTGTCGCCGCGGAAGCCGCCAACGTCGCCAAATCCATCTTCCTCGCTAACATGTCCCACGAGATTCGAACCCCGCTCGCGTCGGTGATGGGTTTCGCCGACCTGATCGCGCGTGGCGAAGTTCCTCCACATGAACTCGACGCTTGCGCGTCCTCCATCCGTCGCAATGGCAACCTCTTGTTGCGACTCATAGACGACATCCTCGATCTTTCAAAGATCGAAGCCAACCGAATCGAAATGGAGCGAGCGGATTCTTCCATTATCGAGGTTCTTGAAGACATCGACTCGACCCTGTCATTTAAAGCGCGCGAAAAAGGCATTTCCCTGCGGTTCAACACTCCGGAGAACTACGACAAGAACCATGTGTTCGATCAGATTCGCCTCAAGCAAATTCTTCTCAACGTCATCGGCAACGCCATTAAGTTCACGGCGCGCGGTGAAGTGGTCGTCAGCACAGAAATCACTCCGAGCTCCGCTGCCTCCGATACGGTGCGGATCACGGTGAAAGACCAGGGCGTCGGTATTGCGCTGGAGAGCATGGAACGCTTATTCCATCCCTTCGGACAAGCGGACCCCACTGTGAAACGTGAGTTTGGTGGTTCTGGCCTAGGTCTTGTCATTTCACGCCGCCTCGCTAAAGCGATGGGCGGTGACGTGCGCATTATTTCCTCAGTCATCGGCCAGGGCTCTGTTTTCGAAATCGTGGTCATCCTCGATCGCTCAGACAAAAAATCCATCGCCAAATCCTTGCGTAAAAAATCGGCGCAAGAAGCCCGTCCGATAGAAGTGAATCTTTCCGACAAGCGCATTCTCGCGGTGGACGATGCCCGCGATAATCTCATTCTGATTGAAATGTTCCTGCGTAATACCAAGGCCGAGATCATCTTCGCCAGCAACGGACTCGAAGCGATAGACGCCTACAAGAAGCATTCTTTTGACCTCGTCTTGATGGATATTCAGATGCCCAAGATGGATGGCCTTGAAGCGACGGCAGAAATTCGTAAATTGAACTCTAATATCCCTATCATCGCGCTCACGGCCCATGCGAGCCAGGCGGAGTACGACAGCTGTCTTAAGGTGGGTTGCAACGATGTTCTGCTCAAGCCTGTGAGCAAAAATCACTTGATCGAAGTCGTCCAGAAGTCCCTTATTTCGACATGATAGGGGCATGTGTAGATCACTACACAAATTCTAAAACGGCTCAGCAAGAACAATATCTGGCTTCATCTTAACCTCTTTCCATAGGGAGAACTTCTCTCTCTAAGAAAGGAGATCAGCATGAAAAAGTGGATAAAATCAAAGAAAGCTCTCGTGACTGAAAAGCCGAGCCAGGGCCGTTGCGCCTACGTGCGCGGTCAAATCCGTAAGCTCATCAATGGCATCGAAGCCGAAGAGCTCGTCAGAACCCAATACCAA
>JAKFUR010000151.1 GCA_021732585.1 Bacteriovoracaceae bacterium | reverse complement strand
GAAGCGCTCGCTCTCGGTGCGTCGGTACGCACCGCCCGCCTCTACACCGTAGAATCCGGCCGTTGCTTTGAAGAGGCCAACATCCACTCCTACACCGTAAGAGAGATAGCCCGCATTGAAACCCGCCAAAGCGCTGACACCTGGTACACCGAGCTCAAGACCTAAGCGCACGCGCTCCATCATCTCCATCTCCTGCGTCAATCCGCGAATATCCATCGAGAAAGTACCTTTAAAGAGAGCACTTCGATGCATCCACGCCGCGCCGAGATTCACTTGGTCCTTAATCGGGGCCACCGTCTTGTTGTCGTCATTTTTTGGTACGTCAAAATCAGTGGTGGTGATATCCAAGGCTGCTAGTCCAAACACAATCTGATTGGGCCCACGGCGAATGACATGCTCAAGACCTGCATCAAATCCCCACGCCGAACCTTCCACCAGACCTAAGCGACGGATGATTTCATCTATGTCTTCTTCCGAATCAATATAGTCAAGTAAGTCTGTGCCTGTTAGTGAATAACCATCAAAGATGCCTTTGCGCTTAATATACTTCGCGCCGATGCCCACCGTGGTTTGTTGGCCCGTAACACTTTTCCCACCCACTCGCCCTGGGCCAATGGGAATTCCTACGCCCATGACAAACCCACGATCCGATCGGTAGTCCACGTCAAGCGTGGGATGAATCCGATTTCGCAAAAGAATATCGGCCTGTTCGCTGGCAATGAGATTGAAGCCAAAATTGAAAAGCTTAAATCCTGGCACGATGTTTGTTCCGATATGCACCGGATAATCCATAATCACGTCGGCCACACCTTCGGGCGTGTCAGGAAAATCTTCAAACTTATCCATGTCACCGATGATGTTCGTGCCGGAGATGGTTGGGTTGAAGGGATAGAAAGTAAAATCTCGTGAGTGACGTCCCATAGAGGCCGGGTTGTAGAACAGAGTGTACTCATCAGTATTCACGGCCGTCCACGCATCGCCCATTAAAAGCCCACGCGGTGAACGAATCCCAACCGGGGCTTCATACGCAACTGCGTGCAACGAGATGAGAAGCAAAAAAAGAAACAATCTCAGGGCAATCCTCCCTCAAAAAGGGAGGCCAGATAAAGTTGCAGCGTACGATCACTTGTGCCCGCGATCGTCTCGCAATCAACCTGCGCGAGTGTTTCAATCAAATCCGTCATGCCCGGATCAAGCACAGCCGCCGTCGTGATAAAGGGTTGCACATCAGCGTAGATTTCGCGGATATCACCCAAAGCATCGTTGTTTGAGAGAGTCGTATTTTCTAAAATATCGAGAAGATTATTCACCAACATAATACCCTGGCACATGCGCGTTTGCGCGAGGGCCGCAGTCACCCCCACGTAATCTAACGAAGCACTCCCCTGCCCCGCACCCGTACAAGCATTACCGCCACCATGACTGGTGGCCACGGAAAGTGGTGTCGGCGCGCCGTTTGAATCGTAATCGAAGAAACAGGTGTTGCCCTGAGCGCCACCGCCCTTCACACCTGCCGCATCCGTGTTCCCGTACCAACGTACATAACGACCCAGCTGGGCAATGATCATGTAGGCGGCTTGTAAATTTAGATTGGTTCCGTGGCGTGGGCCAAACTCGTCAATGGTCCCAAGTGCTGAAGGTGATGTACGACCACCGCTGTACAAGATGAGATCAATCGCCGTCTGTAGATCATTGAACTCATCACTCTGCGCTTCGTTCTGCGCTGAAGTAGCGAGCTGTGCGAGTGACGCCAAGAAATTATCTGAGTCGATGGTGCCAATCTCGTCAAAGAAACTCAGTTCACTGAAACCACCACGACAGGCGTAGGCGGAAGCCAGTGTTTGCATGTAGCGCGGATTTTTTCCTTGTCCGCTGATGTCTTCCAAAACGTCGATGGCTTCTTGGCATTCAGGATCGTTCTGGGAAAGGTGATAAAGTGCGGTATCAATCGCATCCACCACCTTCTCTTCCTTGGAAGCTGAACATGCGACAGCGACCAACAGCAATGTCAGTGTAGCTAGGCGGAATGTAAGAACTTTGAGCATGGATCCACTCCAGCTCTTATTGTAAAGCCGTCGAGGTTCTCGCCCTATCCGGGAGAAATCTGCCCTTCAGTGTGTATTGAGGAAGATTGCTAGACGATGAAGGGCCTCTTGAAAGGGAACTTCTTCCATCGTGAGACTCATCCTAGCGGAATTAGGAAGACCGAAGTCTGCTCCTGGAACCAGCGCCACGCCGTGCTTCTCAAGGAGTTCCTGACAGATTTCCTTGGAATAATCTTTCTCGGGGTGCTCACCGGCAAAGCGCGCAAACATGGGCGTGCGAGAAAAATCCAGCATGAAATAAAAAGCCGAATGAGACTGGTACCACAACTGGGCCAAGTCGCTCGACTTGAGCTTCTCGCGCACATGATTGGCCGAACGACGTAAGTGAACTTTGACCGGTTCTAAAAAGCGGTTGAGATGCTGAAGATCAAAATCGAGTAGCGCTCGCTGGATCAACGCCGATGGACCTGATGTGGCCTGACCTTGAATTCGCCCCATCGCCACCGTCGCCCCCTTGGGAGCAATGGTCCAACCAAGACGAAGTCCTGTGGAAGCCAATGATTTTGAAATCGCACCGAAGACCATTGTGCGATCGATAAGCTCTGGAGCGTGCTGATAAAAATACGTGGGAGCTGGATCAAAATAAGTAAGATCGCTGTAAACCTCGTCTGACAAAATCCACATGTGTGGATGTTCTTTCATGAGGTCAGCAAAAGCGCGCATCCATTTTTCTGGATAGTGAACCCCGGCCGGATTGTTGGGACTATTCACAATGATAGCTTTCGTTCTTGGCGTAATAATTTTCGCAATATCTTCCAGCGCTGGACTGAAACCATCAAAGGCGGTGCTCTTCACTGTGACCGGCACGCCTCCCCAGAATTTCACCATCTCGGGATAACTCACCCAATAAGGCGCGAGCAAGATGACTTCATCACCTGGATCAATCACCGCACCGAGCGCGATGTAGATGGATTGCTTCGAGCCGTTAGAGAAAACCGCTTCGAGACCTTCGGTCTTCACCTGGCGAGTCGCTCCGTGGTGCTGCAGAATTTTTTTTCTTAACTCGGGAATGCCGTTTACTGGTGAGTACTGATAACTCTTCAGAAAATTTAATTGTTGTTGAATTTTCTCAATGAACTCTTGTGGAGGCTTGATGGGCAATTGCCCGGCCGACAAATTGTAAATGACCTGCCCTTCTTCCGAGAGAAGCTGGGCTTTTTCATTGAGCTGTTGGGTAATACTATCGGCAACGCCTTTAACGCGTGAACTTAACAACATTCGTTCAATTCCCTTTGATCTTCTTCAACTCATCTAGAATCAAAGGTGGCACAAACGCAGAAATATCTCCGCCGTGCTGCCAGACTTCTTTCACCAAAGATGAAGAGATGTAGTACAACTTCTCACTGGTCATCAAAAAGACTGTATCAAGTTGTGAATTGATTTTGCGATTCATGGACGCCATCTGAAACTCAACTTCGAAATCACCGGTGGGACGCAAACCGCGTACGATGTGATCGATATGATTTTGGCGTGCGTACTCAACAACCAAACCTTCCCAGGCCGCAACTTTGATCTTGGGTTCGTGCTTGAAGAGTTCTTTCAGCAACTCCACGCGACGAACAGACGTCAGCGTCGGTTGCTTGGTCGGTGACACCGCCACAAGCAACGTCAACTCATCAAACAAACCAATCGCGCGTTGGACGATATCCAGATGCCCATTGGTGAAAGGGTCGAAGGTGCCAGCGTAAAGTGCAGTGCGTTTTTTTAGCATGAAATAAGTCTAACGCGGGAGAGGCCGTCCTGCTAGCACCCAATGCTTACCTTGGGTGACCTCCTTGACGACGCTGCTCAAGTGCTGATGCTGTTCAGCAAGAAGCACGCCCTTTTGCTCATCGCTTTCTACCCAAACTTCACCTGGAAACCCACGAACGGCCTCCCAGAATGCGGTGTAGAGTGCGTGCTGCTCCCAAGGAGGATCAAAGAAAAGCACAGTGCGCTCATTTTCCACCAACGGATTCGCGCGCAGCTGCTTAAGAAGAACGCGAAAATCCTGCTGTAAAACATGCAGAGTTTGACCTTCTAAGAGACCTTGCTTCTCGTGCCAGTTGGCGACATTTTTTTCCAGCACACGGTAAGCAACTTTATGAATTTCGTTCAACCACACATGATCAGCGCCACGCGAGAGCGCTTCGAGTCCCATGCTGCCCGATCCGGCGCAGATATCTACAAAATTTCGCCCTTCCCAGTTTTGGCGCCAATCAAACAGGCGTCTCTTGAGGAGAACGGCAGTGGGACGAGTGATATCTTCAGGGGGAGCTTGGAGGACAAACCCGCGGGCCCGTCCTCCCAGAAGTTGGATCGCCATTAGGCAGCTTTCTTCGCGGCCTCGTGCTTCGTCATCGGAAGTGTGAACTTCGCGCCTGAGTCAGTCGTGATGCTTAAGCCTTCGTCAGAAACACTGAGTGATACCGACTGACCGTTCACATCGAAAGAAAGATGAACACTCATCTGGCCTTCCACTTTGAATGACATTGAGGCGGGTGCTTGGCTTGGAGCGTGCTTCATTGAGATGACCTTGCTTTCTTCGTGGTTAGTTTTCAAAACTGTTTGTGCGACTGGCTTATGTGCCAATTCATGCAAAACATCGTCTTCGGCGGGCTCGGCCTGGGGGGCTTCGTCGGCGAACTCACGCTCGAGATTTTCGATCTCACTCATGATGTCTGCTAATTCTTCGTCGTTAAAACCTTTTTCCATGCCCAGCTCCTGCGTTTGACGCAAAAATTTCTTGTTTAAGGGAGTGCCCTTACATCTGGATAGACTTATCGGACTAAGAACTTCAAAGCTTTAGCCCATCTGAAATCAGGAAATGAGAGGTTTTTTTTCATGACAAAGGAAACGACTCAACCTCTAATACCCCTTCCTAAAGTAGCGTAATTTCAATGTTTTTGATTGAGGGTAGACTTTGAGTCATAAGCCTTTCAGTGCCGGCCAATGGTTTGTCCAGGATCCCCAAGTGGTCCAGGACAAAACCGTAGCGAAGACACTTCCGTGCCTTAAAGGCTCGGGGCTTAAGAACAAGTTCCCTACTTTTAACAACCCCAAATGCCTCGCCAATAAATCCCTCGCTCCGCTTAAATTAGAAGGCTTCCAGCCGGCCCAATTCCTTACGCCCGGTTGGCGTGGTGAATCGTTGCCCTCCAAAGCTTCAGGACGTTACGTACGTCTCGTTGAAACACTTCAGCGTGATGTGATTCGTCTACTCTCGACGCAAGAATTTAACCGTTCACTTAAAATCGGCATCTACACTGAGTTCCTCGCTTACGCGAAAGATCTAGGTCTACACTGCCCGGAGCTCGATGATCTCGGTCACTTCTGGCAGATGGCGCGCAAAGATGTGCAGGAACAACCAGCAGAACTCAAGCGCTTCCTGGAATTGTTCGCTTCGCGTGTTGCGGTAATTACTCTCTTCAAATTGCGTTTCATTAAAGTGCTCGCTACCCACACGGGTCTTGAAGCCAGCATTCGTACTGCCCACAATCCCAACCACTGGCTCTCACAAGTTTTCCGTTCAGGCACACGCTTTGAACTCAAAGCACGTGTCATGGAAGCCAATATCTTCAGCTGGTATCGCCCAGGTGAAGATTTCGCTCCCTTAATGAACGATTGGATGAGCAACGCTGGTGATATTTCCATCGCTGAACTGGTTAAGCTCACATCTCCCCGTGTGCAAGACGACACCAGCGGAAAAGTCTATTCGCACGCGTTGTCTCAGTTGAACTTTGGTCTCTTCCTTAATTCACTGATGATCAACTTCCCTCTATGGGCCGAGAGCCGTGAGCCCGTTCCCGTCAGCAAATTCCAAACTCCCGACGAGCTCGAAATCATCAGCTGTAAATACAGCGGTGACTTTATGGAATCTCTCGCGTTGTCGCACTGGCTCGCTCAGCACAACAACAAAGAGATGAAATGGGATCAAGTTCTCTGCCCGGATTTCAAAGGCAAAGAATTCGAATCCGGCCTCTTCTTGAAAATGCTCAACGAGCTTCAGTTCATCACGTTCCTGGCTGAGGTCGCCCCTCACCAAGGTCAAGAGCCGGTTGATTTCATCAGTAAGATCATGGGCCACCACTTCCAAAACCGCAAAGGCTCACAAGGTCAGCGCAGTTTTGCGGCGATGGAAACGCCCTTCTCTACGTCAACCTACGACCGCACAGTGATCAACCTGTGCCACCTCCCAAAAAACAATCCGTACCACTGGATGATGAGTCAGCTCGACGAGCAAATGAGCACGCTCAAGCCCGGCGGCTGGATGTTCATGCTCGCCAACAAGAGCCTGTTTGCTCCAAGTCAGCGCGAGCGTCTTGAAGCCGTCTTGCAAGGTCTTGAGTTGAAGGCCGTCTTTGATATGGAAGGCGTGAAAGGCAAAGGCGAGCTGGGCAACTGGCTCTACGTCTTCCGTCGCCGCCACACGGCTCCGTCGCGTGATGACCGCGAAACTGTTTCGTGGTTCCGCTTTACCGCCGACATGCAAAGCTTCCATGATTTCGCTGATATCACCGAGCTGTTGCGCGGCTTCTATCTTTCGCACTTAGAAGACACGCCAGCGATGTGGCAGCAGGAATGGGGCCGCGACTTCCGCTTGGAATTTTTCCAAGACGCGCTCATGAACGGCCACTTGATTCACTCAACCAACGAAGACCAAACTCGCGTCACTCACCCACGCTACTTCAAGGCCTTGATGGCGGGCTGTGTGCCATTGGATACCGTTTTTGAATTACGTCCGATGAATCCCGAAGAATGGCAGTCACCAAACTCTATGGGCCTGGGCCTTCGTCGCGATGGCGCTACGTTCTTGATGGTGGATCTGCGTGATCAAGGCAACACACGCCTCACCCTTCATCCAGTCAGTACTTTCCGTGCCGTCTACTACGAGAACGGTTCGTCGCATTGCCAGTATTTCCTGATCAGCCCTAAGCACCAAGGCATGGACCCGAACGTACTTCGCAAGTATTTTGCCTCTCAAGTCGGCCATCAGATCATCAATCTCACGTTCAACGGAACGCTGACGAAAGTGAAAGGCCAGCTCGCGAAGATGCTCGTGCCGAAGTGGTTTGTGCGCGGAGAATTCCTGCCGGAGACATTGCAATCAACGCTTGAGATGTTCCGCTGGAACGCTGACAAACTCATCGCCACACATCCGGAAGAACTCGAACAGCGCTTTAAAATGTTCCGCCAAACAGCGAGTGGGCTTTTCCCTCGTTACGCCTGTGACGTTTTGAGTGGACTGGTAGAATTTGAGCAAACGCTCCAGACACTCACAACACAACTCGCCGATCCACGCCTTGGAACACAGGTTAATTTCCAAAACCCTGCTCTCCAAGACGCACTGTCTTCGCTGCGCACGGCCCCACTTGTGACTCCCCAGCATCCCGACATCTATGTCGACTTTGCGCAGGGTCTCGATTCATTTGATTTGGAAGCTCCGCTCACGCGCGTTGAGCTTCGTATGCAGGTTGAGGGCGACCTCAAAACGTGGTTCCTGGAAGTCTTCAACGATAAAAAACCCGTCGTGCGTTTGCACTCTGATGAGGAACTCCTCCTCTTCACTCAGTTCATTCTGCAAACGGCCATTGGCCGCTCTCTGGGGCGCGTCTTGAAGGCCCTGCGTTTGCCAGCTTTGCATGAAGTGCGTGACATAGTTCAGCAG
>JAKFUR010000048.1 GCA_021732585.1 Bacteriovoracaceae bacterium | reverse complement strand
GGATCTCGTGCAAGCAAACGGCATGGTGGACGATCGGACGGATAAACGTTTTGAGAGCTGCAAAGACTACTGGTACACCAACGAAAAAATCGCGCGCTCACCGCCTGAGATTCACCGCTACATCCATTTCTGGGGTGATATCCGCGGCTACTGCATCTATCCCAATGAAAAAAAGAAGTTTTACCTGAACTCCGGCCGCACCGATCAGCAGATGTTCAACGACGTCGCCGACTCGGTGGGTTTGGGCCAAGGTGAAAACACCCGCGGGATAGCCGCGGCGGATTTCGATAACGATGGCCTCATGGACATGATGGCCTCGACCATTCACGGTCCCTTGCAGGTGTACCGCAACGACTGGGTCGCCGGCGAGAAGCCGCATTGGCTCGGTCTTGAGCTCGCCTCACGTGCTCCCGACTGCAACCGCATGGCCCTCGGCACGACGCTGGCGGTGACGTGGATGGAAGGCGGCAAGAAGCAAACTCAGTACAAAGAACTCAAGCTCGCCAACGGCTTCAGTGCGCAGAACGAAGCCCGCGCGCACTTTGGTCTCGGAGCCGAAGTGGCAGGGCCAGTGGAAGTAGAAATCAACTGGTGTCAGAAATACCGTCAACGCGTGACGTTTGAAGAAATTGACCGCTACGTAAGGATCACGCTCGATGGCGCGGCTTCGCTTTGAAATTAGGCACGTCTCTGACGTGCCACCGGCCCAAAGAACCGAGATGTTTGAGATCTTCAAGCAGTACTACGATTTACCGGAGCCCGACTCCTTCTTCCGTGACTTCGCGGCGAAGGACGACGTCATCATCCTGCGTGATAAAAAGACCGACGCCATCAAGGGCTTCTCGACGCAAAAAATTCTCACGCACACCATCGACGGTAAGACCTACAAGGGCATCTTCAGCGGGGACACCATCATCGACCGCGAGTACTGGGGCGATAACACACTGGGCTTCGGTTTCTTTTGGTACCTCATCGGCCAGTGCCAATGGAGCTTCCGCCACAAGATCTACTGGCACCTCATCTCCAAGGGCTACAAGACCTACCTTCTCATGGCGAACAACTTCGATCGCTCGTACCCACGCCATGACCGTCCGACGCCGCCCTTCTTCCAGGCGCTCTCGGACGACTTCGCCCGCCAGCTCTATCCCACGGCCTATCACAAAGACCGCGGTCTCTTACTGTTCGATGGTCCCCACGAGCATCTGAAAACCAACGTCGCACCGATCACCGAAGACCTCAAGGCGCGCTTGCCGCATGTGCGCTTTTTTGCGGACCGCAATCCCAACTGGCAGAATGGCGACGAACTCGTGTGCGTCGCGGAGTTCGACCTATGGGTGAGCTTCGCGTTCGTGAAGAAAGTCTTTTTGAAAGGATTCAAGCGTCTTTTCTTTCCGAAGCCGCGCACTTCGCGCTAATCTCCTTTTGAGTCCAGGTGAAGTCCGGTGAGTCGATTGATGATTCCGGCGCTGTCCCGCAACGGTTAAAGCCCGATCCCTGTAGCTCCTAGCAAAATTTCCCGTGGAGGACCTCATGTGGCTTTGGCTTCTATTTCTATCCCCATTCTCTTACGCGCAAGATGTGCTCGCGCCCGTGGAAATCCGCGCGTCGGCGGGGCCTCTCCTTCAGCACACCTCGTCTCCCATCTGGCGCGCCAGCGAAGAAGAACTGCAGGATTCTTCTCAATTACAAGACACGCTTAATCGTGCGCCGGGTGTGATGTTCACGCAAAGCGGTGGCATCGGTGGCGTGGGCTCGTTCTACGCGCGCGGAAGTGAATCGCGCCACATCGTCGTACTGACCGATGGCATGCGCTTGAACGATCCGTCAAACACAGGTCGAAATTTTGATTCGGCTTTTCTTTACGCTCCGTTTTTTCAAGATCTGTTGTTTCTGCGCGGGCCAGCTCCTGCTCTTTACGGCGGCGATGCCACCGGTGGCGTCGTTGAACTCATTCCACGTCGAGGAGCAAGCACTCCGCAAACGTTGATGAGTATTGCGGGCGGCTCATTTGATACCCTGCAAGGCCATGTCATGCAGGATTGGAAGACTGATCATCACCAAGGCACTGTCGGACTCGCGCATTTGCGCACGCGGGGATTCTCGCGACTGAATCGTAAACGTCATGATGCCAGTGAAGCCGATGGCGCTGAGACCACGCAGCTTATGCAGGCCTCTAAACATGCCTGGAGTGAAAATCTCAATACAGAGTTTTTAGTTTACGGTTTGACTGGCAAGGCCGAGCAAGATGACTTTGATAACAGTGGTGCGGGCATCGACACAAATGACGAAGACACCAACAATCGTCAGCTGACAGTTTCGCAAACCACTCGTAGTGAAAACTGGTGGCTCAAGACGGGGATTTTCTCGCAGAAGCGCGAACTCACCGATGAAATCTACCGCGGAGAAACCCGGCAGGTGAAGACGGGGGTACGTTGGGAAAGAAAGCGTTTCGAACTCCTCGCCGGCCTTGAGGCCCAGCAAGAATGGCAGGGGAGCGAGGGGGTGCAAAAACAAAACGACCAAGCCGCTCTCTTTGCGCTTGGGCGTTTGAAGTTTGAGAAGTGGTCTTATGAACTGGGTGCGCGCGGGGAAAACCATCAACGTTACGGCGGTTTTGCTGCGGCCGAATCAACTTTAAAATTTGAGCCCACAGATTCTTGGACTCTACATGCCAAGGGCGCACGTGGTTATAAGACGCCTTCACTTTACCAGCTCTATGCGCCCGATACTTTCGGCTCCCTAGGCAACAGTGATCTGACTCCAGAGACCAACGTCACGATAGAGGCCGGGGCTGAATGGAAGAATGCTGGACTCATTGGTGTGGTGGCCTTCCAACAAGATTTTCAAAACCTGATCGATTACGACACCGCTGAGGGCTATATCAATCGCGGTAATCTAAGAGTTCAAGGTTTAGAGACTTACGTGATTTCCCCGGAGCATTCTTGGGGACAGGTCAGTGTGACGTGGACACAGTTAGATTTTTCGAATTATTCAAAAACACCTTACCGTCGCCCACCATATTTAGGCACAGTGGGATGGATCGCGCGCTGGAATCGCTGGACGACAGAACTTAATCTGCGCGCAGTCGGCGGAAGAAAAGACGTGGAGAACACTAAGCTTGTCGCCTACGAACTTTTATCAGGCTCCGTGAAATGGGCACCGGATGATCGTCAGCAGTGGGCCTTGCGCTTAGGCAATATCACCGATCGTCAGTATGAAGATGTTTGGGGCTACGGAGTGGCACCGGTGAATGTATCGCTCGGATGGACTGGCCGCTACTAGTGAATAATCTTGTCGCCCTTCTCATCAAAGCAGCATGATCCCGGATGATCATCCATTTCTTCAGCGAGACTCTCTTGAAACGCCTCCATCGGCGCGCCTTCAATGCCTAAAGAAGAGGCGAGGCTCTGGTTGACGCTAGGCATATCAACTTTCACTTCAAGGCCCATGGCTTCAAAGCCGGCGGCCGCTTCATAGGCGCGATCAGCCTCCACAATCGGACACTCGAACAACACCTGGCCAGAACCGAGATCAAGCACGCGTACTTTTAGACTCATGAGAGCTATGTTAAAACTCACAGCAAGGAATAGTCTATGTTCGTTTTTTTGATCGACTCCAACCCCATGATTACAGATTGGCTGCAGCGCCAAGCGAAGGCGCGCGGGGACCAGTTCTATGCTTTGGCCTCACTTTCTGAAGCGGCGTACTTCATCCACGACATGAAACCGGATGTGCTGGTGTTGGATGGAAAGACGGTGCAAAAAGATCACGAGAAATTTCTGGCAGCCTTGAATGAATATTCTGAGATTAAGACAATTCCTACTTTAGGATTGGGCGAATCACTGCCAGAATGGACGGGAACGTTGAATCTTAGAGGCCACATCAAAAAACCCCTCGACCCCTCACGCTTTCATGAGCAGGTCGAGCAGTTACTCAAAATCTAAAAACGGTAGCGCATTCCAAGTTGAGCAAGTCCGCCGCCAGCCCCGGTATCTCCTCCGACCACAGACCTTCCGTCCATAACGATCGCAAGTTGCGGAGCGAGATTAATCGCGAGACGTACTCCAGCGTAGGGTGCAAATACGCGTGCCTCGTCTGTCACGACAGATTCTTGCGTATCGATGTTGTAGTCGGTGTCGAGCTTGTTAGTCGTGACGACTCCGCCACCCACTCCAAACTCAATCAATTCATAACCAAAAAGATTGATGTGCAACGGAGTGATCATGAATCCTAGCGCGCCATTCACATACGGACGCGAAGCTCCCACATCTTTTGTTTTAATATAGTAGAAAGCGCCGTCCACAGAGACAAACTTGTTGAAGCGATAGCTCGTCATGAATCCTGTTCCGGTCGCATTCGTGCTCATTTCATAGTCGTCTCTACGATCTAGTGAGCTTATTTCTGTCTCGTTCGTGCTGAAGCTAACTGTTGCATAACTCAGCATCATCTCCCAGCGCCGGAATTCGTCTTTTTCCTCGGCAGGTTTAGGCGTCGGCTTCGTGGCTTCGATTTTATTTTCGGCAGGCGTTTCTGTCACACTCGCTGCAGGTTGTGCGGTTGTGGAGTTCGTAGTGGTCGTGGGAACAGGCGCGTTCTTCTGGAAATAGAAATTGTAAACATCCTGGGCATCACTGCGTGATGAGACCAGCAAAGCAAAAACCGAAAACACGACCAAAATAAACCAACGCACAGACGACTCCTTTGGTGAAAGTACACTTGGTCCTTTCATTTCACGGGTCGTGCCACTGCGTTCTGAGCGTAAGTCATTAAAATATATGATGTTGCCTTGAGGATCGACTGACAGAGTTGTCCCTGAGCGTGACAGAGATGTCATGGCTGAACCTCGCGGATGTCTTCCAGATAACGGAAGAGCGTTCTTGATGTAACTCCCAGCAACTCGGCAGCGTCTTTGCGATTGCCGTCGGTCATCTGTAAGGCAATCCTCACTTTATCATTTTGGAATTTACGACAGGCCTCGTCCAACGTGTTGGCACCCAGCCAGCTTTTGCTATCCTGGCTGCGCGCACTCGGAACGACGAAGTCGCGCACTTCGATCTGCGGGCCTTGCGCTAAAAGTTCGGCGCGACGAAGAGAGCTCAAGAGCTCACGGACGTTACCGGGCCAGCGCTGTGTTTGAATCCATTCCCAGCAGCCCGCTGAAATTTTCTTCGAGGCCTCATTCTTTGCGAGATAGTCTTGGGCAATTAAAATGGCATCCTGCGGACGTAGTCGCAAAGGTGGAATTTCAAGGGTGACTTCCGCAAGACGATAATAAAGATCTTCGCGAAAAGTTCCTTTCTCAACCATGGCCTGCAAGTCTTTATGAGTCGCGCAGACCACACGAACTTGCACAGAGATAGGGCGGTTCGAACCCACGGGTTCCACCGAGCGCTCTTGCAAGGCCCGTAAAAGCTTACCTTGGACAGGAAGGGGAAGGTCGGCCACTTCATCGAGGAAAAGCGTTCCTCCGTGGGCCAAAACAAATTTTCCGGTTTGGTCAGCGATGGCACCTGTAAAGGAGCCTTTCTTGTGACCAAACAAAGTGCTCTCAATAAGATTTTCTGGAATCGCGCCACAGTTCACGGCGACGAAGCTCCCTTTCTGTCCCGGCCCATGGGTATGCAGCCACTTCGCGAGAACTTCTTTTCCCACGCCCGTTTCACCCTGGATAAGCAGGCTCAAATCTGACGGCGCTACACGACGGGCAAGTGCCATCATGTCTTGCAACGCTTTCGACTGAGTGAGAAATGGGGAATCATCTTGCGAATTTTTTTCTAGGCGCGCGAGTTTTTTCTCGAGGCGTTTTTCTCGCAACCAACTGGCCACATACTGGGCTACATACGGGGCCAAGAGAGTGACGCCACAGTCGTTCATACTCTGAGCATCGCGCGGGAAGGGCGACCCAGCCACGATGGCACCGACGACTTCACCTTGCCAGGTCAACGGCCAAGCCGCCACCGCGAGAAAGCCTGTGCCTACGAGGCTCATGTTCTTCTCAAAGCGACTACCGATGAGATTGGGAACCACCACAGGATTTTTTCCTGTGAGAGTTTCCTGCAACAAAGATTCGCTTAACCACGGAGCACTCGGATCAGTGCCCTGGTGAGTGAGAACTTCAAAGCTATCGCCGCCGTTTTTGCCAATGATCAGACCACGATCAAAGCCTGTGAGTTTCAGTACGTGGCCGAGAACAGTGGCCGCCAACGTTTTGTCGTCGGGCGCTTGCGTGATATCCGCAATCGCAGCGGTGAGGTCGACGCTCGCTTTTGTGCTGACCGACTTTTCAGCAGCCGGTAGCGGCATGATCCAGAGGTCTTCAATCTGAAATCTTTCGAGCTGGCGAAGTTCGCGCGACGTGCGTTCTTTCCCTTTGAGCGGAACGATCGAGAGTCCCCCGGCCGCAGTGGGCGAGACCACGAGGTAGTCGTCATCCTTGGCGAGACCCGCTAATCGTTGGCCCGAACTCTTGCGGCCTCCGATCGCGAGTAATCCGCTGATCGTGACGACGCTGTTTTCTTGGGGGGTGACGATGAGAATGTTCATGGAGCTTCTCCAATACGAACCACACTCACATCGTTCTCTTTCACGTGCACTTCACCTTCGATGGGTGAGTAACCTTCGCGGAGCATGCGCAAGCGATGTGTGCCGGGCGCGACACGCCAGCGGCCCAGGGAATTCTTAGGAACTTCGGTTCCATCGACGACAATCTTAATGTCGTCGGGAACTTCGAACCGGATGAAACCCACGGGGGCCGTTTTTTTGACGACTGGTTTTTCGACGGGCTTCACGATCTCTACCGGTGCGGCCTGCAGAGTCACGACGGGCGCTACGACGACGGGAGCTGGCTTGATCTCAACTGATCGCGGCCAGAAGACATAGCTCGTTGTACCGATCAGGAGCAAAACCAAAAAAAGGATAAGGCTACGACGAGACTTCTTTTCAACCGGCGCTTGAGCAAGTGCGCCCATGAGCGCGGGTAGCGCTTCGCTATCTGGAAAAAGAGTTCGCAGAGCATTGAGTGCAGGAATTCGTTGAGCGTTGTGGGTCGCCGTTTCGCAGTTTTTCACTAATGTCTGGTGCTTGAGGCTGAGAGCTTCGCTCAGTGCGAGGGATGACAAAGGTGTCACCACAAGAAGTGGAGCGAGTTTAATGAGACCACTCTCGAGGAGCTCCTGCATCAACTCGGCTTGGATATGCCAAGCACTGGCCGGACGTGACTGGGGATCTTTCTCGAGACACGCCATGAGAAGAGCATTGATTCTTGCTGAGATATGGGGCGCTTTCTGCTGTGGCGACACGATGCTGTTCTCGCCGATCTGCTTAATGATTCCCTGCGGAGACTCGGCGTCGTAAGGCAAAACTCCTGTGAGGAGCTGGTACGCGATCACACCGAAGGAGTAGATATCAGAGCGGGCCGACGCATCTTCTAGTCGCAGCACTTCCGGTGGCATAAAGGCGAGGGAACCGAGCAGAACACCCGAACGTGTGATGGTTGCGCGCGTGAGTGTGCGTGCGAGTCCGAAGTCAGTAAGTTTCACGACTCCGACATCTGCCACGAGGATGTTTTCCGGTTTCAGGTCTCGATGAATGATTCCTTGCGTGTGCGCGGCCGCGAGGGCCTGGGCAATCTGCGCCAACACCCACAGACGCGGTTCGAGCAACTGTGTCGGATGGTTCTGCTGCCACTCAGGGAGAGACACGCCGTCGACCATTTCAAGTTCGAGGCCCCAGGTGTCGCCATCCTGAAAAATGCCCTTGAGTGCCACGATGTTCGGATGCTGGAGGCCTTCCAGTGTTTCAGCTTCTAGCTCTAAGCGACGACGCATGTCGGGGTCGTGGGCAATAATCGGATTGAAGCGTTTGAGCGCGACTTTGTTCCCGTTATCTAGACGGGTAGCGGCCAACACTTCGCTGGTCGCACCTACGCCAATTCTTCGATGGATCTGGTACCCCTGGATTTCCATCCAAGGGTCATATGACAAAACTGTCACGCTGAGAAGGGGGGGATAAAACTTACAAGAGGTTAGAGATTCCCTTTTGCTCTAGACTGCATATAATAGGGCCATGTCATTTGAAAAACGCGATA
>JAKFUR010000085.1 GCA_021732585.1 Bacteriovoracaceae bacterium | reverse complement strand
AGGCTTGTTTTGTTACTTTCTCATCGACGGTGTGATCCACCAAAACGATGAAGCCGTAGTCCTTCAGACCGGCAAAGAGATTATCCACGAAACGGGTCTTATCCGTGTTCGTTCCGTTCACATAACTCAAGAGGCTTAGTTCTGGGACTTTACGCGTCTGATCCATACAACTCTCCGGGTAGGTTTATACTCGGAAAATAGTCTCTGGCGGGGAGCGTTGTCCAAACAAATAATTGAATAGGGGCCATCTCCCCTAGTGAACCTTGAAAATTTTACTGCCCACTCTGACCCAATCAGAGGCGTAATCACGGGCAATCAGGTAGTCCCCGCTCATACCCATGGATAACTCCCCCTTAGGACAGAGGCGATCACGCATGTCTTTGAGGGCCTTAAAACAGCGGTGGGCTTCACCAGTCACGTCTTCTGTTCGGATCGTTCCCATGGTCATCAGTCCCTGCAGGAAGGCCGGAGAACTGAGGGAGCTCAGTTTTATCAGGGCCTCCATGAGAGATTTTTCATCTTCAAAGCCGCTCTTCTCATCTTCCCCGCTGGTGTTCACTTGCAGAAAAAGCCCAACCGGACGTGGGAGTTTAAGACCAGCGATGAGTTTGTTCATAAGATCAGCATCATCCACCGAGTGAATGGAAGCTAGCCGCGCGATCTTGTTGAGCTTCGAAATTTTGTTAGATTGCAGATGGCCAATAAGATGCCAACGAAGATCGTTCAGATCCGCCAGGGCCGCATCTTTCTCTTCAAGTTCTTGCACGCGGTTTTCGCCGAAGTCGCGCTGACCGGCTTCATAGAGGGAGCGGATATCATCAGTGGTTTGAGTTTTGCTCACCACCAACAAACGCGTGGTGGTGCCCTTGAGCTCGCTCTGAAGCGCGCTTAAGTTCGAAGCGAGTGCCTCACTTCTCTTCATCAGTCTTCGTTTTCTTTTTGAAAGAAATTTTGCCGTTCACTTCGATGTCATAGTCACGAAGCACGCGATCGATCTCTTTCGAAAGATCAATCTTTTCCAGCCAACCTTTGATCTCGCCTTTCACTTGGCCCATGATCTCAGTCTTGGCCGACTTGGCGTTTTCGACCATGCCCTTCACGGCTTCCTCGCCCATGCTGGCAGCGGTGACACCGGTGGAAACGACGGTTCTGAAAATTTCACCCAAGGTAGCTTTGTTGTCTTTGTCTTTATCGCTCATGACGTTCCTCCTCAGAGGGTAGCCGCTCGTTTAGCGAAGGCCTTCATATTCATCGGAAGATTCGTGCTCACCATGGTCTTCTCAACCATGCCCAAACCGGGGAAGAAGCCTTTGAGTTCAACTTCCAAGTTGTAAGTAACTTCGGTCTTGCCGTTACCCAGGTCTTTCAACTTCCAACCACCGTTGTTCACTTTCATCATGTCACCTGAAACCAGGCTCCAAGAAACCGCTTCATTCTTCTTGCCGGTCAGCTTCAACGTGTAGGTCACTTCTTTAATGAGGTTCAAGTTGAACTTCACCGTGGCGCTGTCGCCCGACTCACTGACGACTTCAACCGACTTCATGCCATCCACAAATTTTGGATAGCTCTTGTAGTCCGTGATCGCTTGGTAAAACTTCTCAGCGGGGACATCAAAAATTTCGGTGCGTTCTGCTTTGGCCATAACTGTTCCTTGTTAGTAGCGAGGTTTTTTATCGAAGTGGTGTTCTGCACGGATATGACGAACGGTGCCTGACTCCGAACGCATCACCAGCGAGTGAGTCATCGCGCCCCAAGGCTTGAAGATAACTCCATCGAGGAAGTTGCCGTTCGTGACACCCGTAGCAACAAACATAACATTGCCGCGAGCGAGGTCATCAATTTTAAAAACGCGGTTGATATCATCGACGCCCATTTTTTTAGCTCGCGCGATTTCTTCAGCGTTACGTGGCTGCAAGATGCCTTGGAAGTCGCCGCCCAAACATTGCAAAGCCGCGGCAGAGATCACACCTTCCGGAGCGCCGCCGATACCGAACAAGACATCCACGCCTGAATCAGGAGTGGCGGTGGCGATGGCCGCAGAAACATCACCGTCGCCGATGAGTTGAATGCGTGCGCCGGTTGAGCGAATTTCAGCGACGAGGTCTGCATGACGTGGGCGATCGAGCACGACCGCCGTCAAATCTTGAATGCGACATTTTTTTGCATCAGCGATGCGCTTGAGATTTTCTTTGGCTGACACTCGAATATCGATGATGCCTTTGCACTCCGGGCCCACCGCGATTTTCATCATGTAGGTATCTGGCGCGTGCAACATGCAGCCCGCTTCCGCAATCGCCATCACGGAAATGGCGTTGTAGCCACCGTGAGCACAAATCGTCGTACCTTCAAGAGGATCAAGCGCGATCTCGAGAGCGGGACCGCGGCCGGTGCCCACTTTCTCACCGATGTAGAGCATGGGTGCTTCATCGCGCTCGCCTTCACCGATCACCACTGTCGCTTGGCAATCCACTGAGTCGAGCATGGCGCGCATGGCATCCACCGCGGCTTGGTCAGCGGCTTTTTCATCACCACGCCCCATCAAGCGGGCCGAAGCGATGGCGGCCATCTCGGTTACGCGGACAAATTCTAGGGCGAGGTTGCGGTTCATAGCGTCTCCAGAAAAGTTGCTTCATCCTAGCTCAAACAAAAGCCTCGCGTCAGCTCAGTTTCCTGACGAGAAACTCTTTGGCATCGCCAGTCAAAAGATCGACGGGAATTTTCCCGACGAGTGAGCGCACGCGCTGCAACTTATCTTCGTCCACCCCTTCATCCACGCGGAATACCATCTCGTCTTCATCGAGAAGCGGAGTGTCCACATTGCGTTTAGACATGATGCGGCCGGTTTTAAGCCCCTGCCCGTCCTGCCACTCCACAAAATTCTCAAGGAGCAAAACCTGAAACTGGGCCAACTCGCCGTCCGGATGCTTCCACACAAAAATTTCCACGGGGCCGTCAGAGCGCAACCAATATTTGAGCTTGGCCGGTAGATCAGCGCCATAATCCACACGGTGGAGTGGCTTTAAAGCAGCGATGAGACGCTCTTCCGACAAAAACGATTTGAGACCAGTGGCCAGCTCAGCGCGCTTGATGAATTCGATTCCCACGCGACCTTTGGTCTTCCACATGACTTTGCCGTGCATGGTCAACTCATGGCCCAACCAATGAACTGTTCCGTTCAAGGGTTGTCCCTCGTTGTATTGGTCATCAGCGATACCGAGCTGCATGCCGGTAAAGGAAATATCTTTGATTTGGTGTGCCCGCGTTCCCTGGTCAGGTTTGAACGTCAGGTAGCATACGGGAAAACGAGGGAAAATCCGTTTTTCGTGTTGTTCAAAGTCAGTTTTAATCAAATTGAAGCGACGCTCGTTGCTCATGGAAAATCCTTTTCCTCTAGAATGAGCTTATATTCTAACCGCATCTTGAGCAGGCGCCAGCGGGAAAAGCTTTCTTTTGCCCACGTCCTTGCACCCTGGTAACATTCTGGTCATGCCCCATACCAATGACCTAGAAATCGATAACCTTCCGAATCGTCTGACCATTCTGCGCATGCTGATGATTCCGCTGGTCGTGTTGTCTTTGTATTTTGTGGATCATCCGCAGCAAGGCACCGGCACTATTCCTACGTGGGTACTCTCCCATGTGGCCGCTTGGACCTTTGTGGCCGCCTCACTCACGGATTGGTTGGATGGTTGGATCGCTCGCCGTCGTAATATCGTCACCGTATTTGGATCTTTTCTTGATCCCATCGCGGATAAATTTCTCGTCGTCTCGGCGTTGATTATGTTGGCCGCCATGAATCGCGTGCATGCGGTGGTGGTGATCGTGCTTGTTTTGCGAGAAATGTACATCACCTCGTTGCGCTTGCTCGCGTCCAACGAAGGCTTCACCATTCCCGTAGGCCAAAGTGGTAAGTGGAAAACCGGTTTTCAAATGACAGCCATTCCGATGTTGATGATGGGTTACAACTGGCTCGGCATGCCCTGGGATCAGATCGGCACGGTTTGTATTTGGATCGCAGGCATACTTTCCCTCGGATCAGCTGTGGGTTACTCACTTCACATGGTGCAGGCCTTGAAACAAAAACGTGAAGAGCGCAAAAAGCGCTCGAGTGTTGGTGCATGAAGAACTTCGTTCTTTGTGCCGTCGCTCCCGCGGCCGTGCCCGCCAAACTTATTCATGAAGTCTCACTCGCTCTCGAACAAATCGGTCTCAAACGGCTGAATGCTCTGCCGACAATTCATGAGCGTGTGTGGGAATGTGAATTCGCCGGCGAGCCGGTGATTGATCACCGACTGGTCCTGCAGGCCTTGAGTCTCGTTTTTAAAGCAGACCTGGCGCTCATTCCACAAACACCTGCGCGTACTTCACGTCGCCTCGTGGTGTTTGATATGGACTCTACACTTGTCGCTGGTGAAGTGATCGATGAGATCGCGCGGGTTGCGGGAGTGTATGAAAAAGTCCAAGCCATCACCGCTCGGGCCATGAAAGGCGAATTGGATTTCACGCAATCACTGCATGAGCGAGTCGCGCTGTTGAAAGGCGTGCCGAAGGCGAGTCTGAAGTCGGTGGAGAATTCGATTCCTTTGCAACCAGGTGTGGCCCACACCGCAAGGATTCTCAAGCGACACAATATCCACACCGCGATTCTCACTGGTGGCTTCACGTTCTTCGCAGAAAACCTTCGCACTCATCTCGGTTTTGATGAGGCCCACGCGAATCAGTTAGACTTTGCGGGCGACGTACTTGCCGGCAAAGTTAGCGGTGCGGTCATTGATGGCCAAGCGAAGGCGCGCCTCATGAGTGAAATCGCTCAAAGACTGGGTCTCACGCTGGATCAAGTCGTCGCCGTGGGCGATGGTTCCAATGATTTACCGATGCTCACAACCGCAGGTCTCGGTGTGGCCTTTCACGCCAAAGAAAAAGTACGCCGTGCATCCACCTGCGAAATATCTCAAGGCACGATGCAGACGTTGTTATGTTACATGGGTCTAAGTCAGGAGGCGTTTCATGATGTTTAAAAATCTCAAGAGCGCTCTCGAAGAGCGAGAAACTGTCACGGCCTTAAAGATCACGATAAAAGACGGCAAACTTCCCGTGGAACTCTTTCACTTCCCTCTTCTACGTGAGCTTTATCTTGAAGCACCTGCGCTGCTTGATTTGCCGACTGACATGAGCGGTTGGAGCGAACTCGCTCTCTTGCAACTGCGCGCTCCAACGTTTAAAGGCAGCCTCGCTCCGCTCTTTCATCTGCCTAAACTCACGAACCTCAAAACAGCGGAGACTCCGCTTCATCCTTTGCGATTGGCGATCGGTGGAAGCCAAGCACCGCTGCGTTTTCTGACGTTGAAAGATGCGGGCCTTAAAACATTGCCGGAGGAATTCGGCGAACTCTCGACGATCGAAGAATTGCATTTGCCGGGAAATCTCTTGAAAAGTTTGCCCGCCAGTTTCAGCGATCTCAAAAAACTCAAATGGATTAATCTCGACAGCAATGAGTTAGAAGTTTTTCCAGAAGTGTTAGCAAAACTTCCCCAACTAAAACATCTCTCACTAGATGGAAATGCTTTTTCTGAAGAAGAGAAAGAGCGCATTCAGCGTCAGTTCAACCTGACTGTTTCATAGAGGTATTGGGGCCGTACTGACTCTAAACGCTCAAAACATCACCACTGCCTAAATATTTGACACCTGACTCACGGGAAAACATTGCCTTGCGCTGGCGTTAAGCCTGTTAAGACTGGCACAATACTTGAAACAACCATTCCGAGACGGTTTAGGTTCCCAAAATTGATTACACGGAGGTCTTAATGAAAAAACTCTTTATCCTCGCTCTTGCAACCATGACGATGACAAGCGCGTTTGCTGCTACCACTGGTACATTGCTCCTTAAAGGTACTGTTCCTCGTTTGTTGGACATCACAGTAACGGCGGCTCCTATCGCTTCAACACTTCCATTGAACACAACTCAGGCCAATACACAGGTGGCCGTGATCAACGAAAAGTCGAACTCAAACACGGGTTACAAGGTTTCAATCAGCTCAGCTAACCTTGGTAAACTCGTGCACCAATCTGTCTCTTCAAGCGTTGTGAACTACTCTCTTCGTTACAACGGCGGCTCAGTGAACTTGGCCACTGGCCAAACCTTCACTTACGCTGGCGCTGGCTCAAACAACAACAACCGTAACGTTGATATCTCGTACACCGGCATCGCCCACGACTTGTTGATCGAGGGTGACTACACAGACACTGTGACTTTCACGATCGCTGCGAACTAAGATCTTTCCTCAAAGGGAGGCCCTGCGCCTCCCTTTTTTTTTGGGATCGAATGCAATTCTTATTACTACTTTTGTTCACTTTACCGGCGTGGTCAGCGACCACGGGACAACTGATGCTGAAGGGCAACGTCCCCGCAGTGGTCAGTATCGTTGTAAGTCCATACCCCATCGCTTCAACTCTTCCCCTCGATGTGACTCAGTTCCGCACACGTGTCGCCGACTCTATTCAGAAATGGAACTCATTGGCCGGAGCAAGTATTCATATCACTTCGCAGAACCAAGGCTTCTTAGTGCATCAGAGTATCCCCACATCTAAAATTGCCTACAGTCTTCGTTATGGTAATTTTGGGATCGACTTAGTGAATGGCGAGACATTCATCGAAGCTGCCGCAGGCCCGCGAACTGTCACCCGCATTTTAGGAATCACGTACACGGGCGTCCCACACTCCTCACTTATTGAGGGAGACTATACGGATGTTGTGACACTCGCTATCTCAGCGAACTAATTGAAACTGCTCACCTGCTAGTGCCTTACTAAAACTTTTACTCACTCTCTCCATCACTCTCCGATCTTGCGCTATAAGACGTACATGAAGAAACTATTCTTGGCACTGCTCGTAGCTAGTCCTGTCTGGGCCGCAACAACGGACACTCTTCTTTTGAAAGGGACTGTTCCAGCTGTTCTCGACATTGATGTTATTCCGACAACTCTTGCGACAACACTTCCGCTTGATACAACACAGATCAATGGTTACGTGGCGGATGTGAATGTGAAATGGAACACTGTCTCTGGCGCGAAAGTCGTCATCACTTCTGCTAACGGTGGCCAGCTTCGCCACTCTTCTGTCACCACCAGCGTGATCAACTACACGTTGCAAACTCCGAGTGCGGGCACCTTCGCTCTCACATCTCCACAGACCTTCAATGCGCCGATCCCCGGCCCACAAAACATGACGGAAGCCCTGGGGATCAACTACACCGGTGTGCCTTATGACCTGTTGGTTGAAGGTGACTACACAGACACAGTGACCTTCACAATTTCAGCCATTTAGATTCCCGACTTAAGAACTCGGGGGGCGTATCCGACAAGAGCACTATGAGACTCTTGTTATTATCTCTCCTGATCTCTTTTTCTGCCCTCGCTGGGCAGTCTTCAAGCCTTATGTTGAGGGCCCGTGTCCCCCCCATTTATAGCGTTGAAATGAATGCCTCTGGGGAGCTTATTACTCATAGCAACATTGCGGGCCGCGCCCCTCAACCCACCATCAAAACGGCCTTGAGAAATGGCATTCGGATCGTGACAGTAACTCACCCTTAAATCTCCTTTTTTGCTACTATCAAGAGAGTCTTAAAGGAGTGTCATGGATGACGCGTAAATCTCTATTTTTTGTTCCTCTCTATTTCCTCATCACCGGTTTTTCACTCACGCCCATGTCGCATGTGATCGAGCTGGATGCGAATAGCAAACAGGCGCAGTTCTTGTTGGATAACCCCACCGATGAACCTATGGCGGTGGAGATCTCCTTGCGCGAACGAAAGCAAAAAGATGACGGCACGGAAGACACTCCTGTCACAAAATTGCTCGCCGCTTTTCCTCCGCAACTCATCATCCCGCCCGAAGAAAAGCGCACCGTGCGCATTCAGTGGTTAGGGGAAAAGCCAAAAACCGAATTGGCCTTTCGAGTCGTCGCCGAGCAGTTGCCGCTGCAAGTTGATGGCAAAAAGAAAAAAGGCTCGGGCATTAAGATGCTCTTGAAATACATCGCCGCTCTTTACGTGAATCCAGGCAACACCGAATCGAATCTGCAAGTCACCGC
>JAKFUR010000165.1 GCA_021732585.1 Bacteriovoracaceae bacterium | reverse complement strand
TATATTCGCCACCCATGTAAGTGGTTGTGTCTGGGGTGTTAAAAAAAAGGTCCGTTACGACTTCAGCAAGAACCTCCCCCTCACTTTCACCTGATTCTCTAATATCAGCATACGACTCATGCCTACTGGCAAGATCCACGACACTTATTGCTTGAGCACGAATGAGCAATTCTTCGTGGGAGGCAATTATATAAACCAATCGCTTATCAACCTCAGGCAAACGCAAGGCACTTTCAATTTCCGCTATGAGGGCTGAGTCTAAACTGAGCTCCGCTCCGGATTTGATCTTCAAGATCCCAAGTCGAAGTCGCTCAACAACTGATAACTGGAGAGGTGAGTCTAGGTTAGATACCACCTGCAATGCTTGTTGCTGATTCCCCTCGTCCCACAAATCCCACAAAGCATCGACATAAAGCTTTTGCTCCGACGGAGTGAGCCCTGGTGAATACAATTTCTGAGTGTTACTCAGAATTTGATTTTTAAAATCTTCGTAGATCACATCTTCAGAAACATCACTTCCTGCCGCTATAACAAACGCAGGCAGTAAAACAAGCACGAAGCTTAAGAAAAATTTCATGGCAACACTCCTATTTGGTCTCGCAAACTCTCATCATCTTAAGACACGAGCAACTTATAAATCCTGTCTTGCTTCGCTGCGCAAAAACATCCCCGTGACCAACCACACCTCATGCGATACATCTAATACATCCAATAAGTTTCTCTAATAGTTGGTACTTATGCGCATCTACCTTTTCGTCGCCATTTTCGCCTTTCCTCTCACAGCAATGGCTTGGGGTCCAAGTGGACAAGCCATTACAGTGAAAATCGCAGAGGCTTTTTTGACTAAATCTGCCGCTCAGAAATTATCCTCCATCACTGGGGGTAGGCCTTTAAGCGAGTTCGCATCTTGGGCGGATATGGCACGTAACACTCCGGAATGGTCTCAGTCATCCACGTGGCATTATGTAAATATGGATAAATCGCTCTGGGATCAGCAACCACAAGATATATTACAGGCTCTGGAATACGTAGAAACTGAACTCTCTGGCCCAAATAGCAACGAAGAAAAACTGATATGGGTCAAATTCATCATTCATTTTGTAGGTGATCTACACCAACCTCTACATTCAGCTAAATCATCTGATCGAGGTGGGAATAGCGTCACAGTTCGTTTTAAAGGCCGGAAGACTAACTTACATGCTCTTTGGGATGGGGCCTTGCTTCAGACGACAGGTCTTGGGGTAGAAGAGTATTCACAAAAACTAATTCAGATGCGTATGGGCCAGGAGCTACTCTCTAAAAAGTTTGATCCCCTTGAGGTGGTTTCAGAAAACTCAGAGCTACTAGATTTTATATACTCATTTCAGGGCACAGACATTGATCAAACCTACGCAACACAAGCCTTGGAGCTGACTGATAAACGTCTGTGGGCAGGGGGACTTCGTCTTGCCTCACTATTGAATGAGTTGTTCCGCTAGAACGAACAAGAACGAATAGTTAGAACCTTGCATGTAAGTATTACGCACAACATTGACGCATTAGGTCGCGCATCCTACTAAAGGGTCATTAAACCTGGAGGAATGCTGTGAAGAAAATTTTCTTATTAACTACGTTAGCTCTACTTTCTGTTTCAAGCTTTGCCCAAGACATGTCTGTAGAAGATGTAAATCCGATCAATATGTCAGTGCCAGAAAGCTCGGCCCTCGATGATTTTAATCCCCATGATCCGAATATTGAAGAAACGTTGCGTGAGATGGATGAAGCTTATGAGCGTGAAACCGGTCTTTCACCGTTCTTGGAGCTTGATTCAAGCTCTGAGAAGGATGGCGACTGCTATCGTGCCTCTTGCAAAGTTTTTTTGGACATCAACAAGACGAAACAAAGCGCAAGCATCTATGTCGATGGCGTTTTGAAATACTCAGTGAAAGTTTCAACTGGATTGAACGGATTTCTCACTCCGAACTTCGACAAACATCCTAACGGTCGCATTTATGACAAATATACTTCATCAAAATATCCTGGCGGCGATTACAATGGACTCGGAAACATGCCCTACGCAGTATTTATCAGCGGTGGCTTCGCTGTTCACGGTACAGGTCGTGGAAATTGGCCAAAGTTAGGTTCAAAAGCATCTCACGGCTGTATCCGCATGCATCCGGACAATGGAAAGATTTTCAACAGATTGGTGCGCTCTGTTGGCATCTCTCAGACTTGGATTACCGTTAGAAATTAGTTACAACCGGGGAGCGGTAACAAAAACCGCTCCAACATTTCTAGCAGCATTCTTTCGTACAATTATCACTCATTTCTAGGGGCCCTACCTGATCAGACCTGAGCAGCCTCATTCCGTTAAACACGACTATTAGCGTCGCACCTACATCTGCAAAGACGGCCATCCACATACTGGCGAGTCCGAGAAATGTAAGCATGAGGAACACTGCCTTGACCCCAATAGCAAAAACAATGTTTTGCCATAAGATTGAATGTGTTCGGTGAGCGAGAAGAATCGTTTCCGGAATCTTCCTTAAGTCGTCACCAATAATAACAACATCAGCTGTTTCCTTTGCTGAATCTGTTCCCATCTTACCCATCGCAAAACCAAGATCTGCTTGGGCCAGTGCTGGTGCATCATTGATGCCATCACCGGTCATCCCTGTAGGACCGAATTTTCTTTGTAATTCTTGAATTAGAACAAGTTTATCTTTTGGCAAAAGCTCACCTCTTACATCAGATATGCCTGCTTGCCGGCCAATCAGATTAGCGGTTTTAGCGTTGTCACCGGACAACATGGAAACATGAATCCCCATATCTTGAAGCATTTTTATAGCTTCGCTTGACCCTTCTTTGATTTTGTCTGTTACACCAAAGATTGCGATGACTTTTTTTTCTTCTATCAATAGAGAAACTGAGCGCCCCCGGCCTTCCAAACCAGAGATTTCTCTAGCTATCTCTTCAGTCATTACTCCTAAGCTTTCGCCGAGTTTTTTGTTTCCGAGATAAATCTTTTTACCTTCAAAGCTTCCACTTACTCCTTGTCCTGCGATCGCTGTAAAATCTTTTACCTCGCCTGCATTTGAACTTTCTAGCCCTTTTGCAATCGCCTTCGATACAGGATGATCTGAAAGCTTCGACAAACCCAATGCTAAATCATTGGAAGTTTTTTGATCGTTGCCTTTTGCCACTAATATATTCTCTGCTAAAGAAGGTGCCCCATAAGTGATGGTTCCTGTCTTATCTAAGGCAATCGCTTTTAAGCGATGAAGACGTTCAATAGCATGCCCCCCTTTCATCAACACACCTATTTTGGCAGACGTTGTCAAAGCGCTAACAATCGTAATGGGAGTTGAAATTACTAGAGCACAAGGGCAGGCGATCACGAGTAGGACAAGCGCTTTATATATTGAAGCTTCAAATGTCCAACCCATCAAATAGGGTCCTACAAAAACAATTGCAAGAGAAACAAAAAAGACAATCGGTGTATAACGTTTAGAAAATTGATCTACGAATCTTTCAATAGGGGCTTTTTTCGACTGGGTGTTCTCAACAAGTTCAATTATTCGCGAAACCGTATTGTTAGTAGCCACAGTGGTATTCTCAAAAACCAACATCCCACTCAGATTAATAGAGCCCGCAAAAATGCTGTCGCCGACCTTTCTTTCAACTGCCCGGCTTTCGCCAGTTACTGGAGATTGATCGATTTCAGATGACCCTTCCGTTATTTGGCCATCAAGTGGAATACGCTCACCGGGACGAACACGAATCTCACTTGAGACCTCTACATCTGCCGTCCTCATCTTTTTCCAACTTCCGTCAATTTTCACTTCGGATTCATCGGGCAAGATAGAAAGGAGTTTGCGTATTGATCCCCTTGCCCGGTCAACTGCTTTGCTTTCAATCCACTCTGCTATTGAAAACAATGCTGAAACCATAGCCGCTTCAGGCCACTCTCCAATAACAAATGCTCCGGTGACAGCTATCGTCATTAAGGCATTGATATTAAGCTTCAACTTGAAGAGTGCGAGAAAGCCTTTTTTATAGACACCGAAACCTGATAAAAAAATTGCTATCAAAGCAATTGCGCCAACAACATATTTCTGACTTGGCCCGAAATTGGTCATAAGGCTTAAAAGTTCAGCAGCGAAAGCCAAAATCAAACTGATGCCCAACTTGATTTCTTCTGTGAATCTAGTGAATCCTTTTTTTTCAATCACAGGCTGTGTTATGTAGCCCTTAGAAGCGATTAGTCGTTTGAATTCGACTTCTCTTGCTTCATCCATCTGAATGACAAGTATTCGCTTACTCAACTGGAAATCCAAACCATAGATTCCTTCGAAGTCTTTCACGAGGCTGCGGATATCATTCTCTTCATTGATGCAATCCATCGCCTTTATGCAATACGAAAACTCTTTCTTCATAGTTAAACTTTTTGTGAAAAATAAGGCTCTAGATCTGAAGGGATATCCATTTTTTCAAACATACTTACACTGGACCAGCCTATATTACCCCTCGGTAATTTTTTGAATACATGCCCAGGAACAGTCGCAATTATACGGACAAGCTGACCTTTGATTTCTTTGATATCTCTACGAGAACAGGCATGGACAAGCATCAAAGCGTGAACAAACAAGTGTATAACAACACTTTTCTGCGCGAGTATATGGGCCCTGCCAAGATGGTGTACGCAAAGTGATTGTATTTTTCTTCTACGTGCTTCCAGATACAAATCAATTTCTTTCTGGATCGCTTGCTTCAAAACTTTTGAATCCATTGAATTCCCTCATAAAAGAGGCGAAGAAAAAATCTTCGCCCCTTAAGACTAATGGGCTACTTTTCCATGCAGCTTTTTTTCAAAGATATTAAATAAAACAGGTAGAACAAGCAGTGTTAGGGCTGTAGAGAAAATGATTCCTCCTACAACGACTGTGGCAAGAGGCCGTTGAACTTCAGCCCCAACTCCCTCTGACATTGTCATAGGCAAAAATCCAAATACAGCTACCAAGGCCGTCATCAATACGGGACGAAGCCTAATGAGGCATCCATCAAGTACGATCTTTTCTCCCGTCACACCATCTGCTTTGAGTTGGTTGAAATAATTCACCAGGACCACCCCGTTTAAGACGGCAATCCCACAGAGCGCAATAAAACCAACCCCCGCTGAGATGCTGAATGGAAGTCCTTGAACAATCAACCCTAGCACCCCTCCAACTAAAGCAAGAGGAACACAAGAAAAGATTAGCAAGGTCTCACCGAAACTTCCGAAAGCGCTGTAGACCATAAAGAGCACAATCGCGAGGGCAATAGGTGCAAGAATCATCAGACGATCTTTTGCTTCTTGAAGATTTTTAAAATTGCCTCCCCACTCAATGAAATGCCCTTTAGGTATTTCGATTTGATCAGCGACAACTTTTTGGGCTTCTTGCACAAAACTTTCTGTGTCGCGACCTCGTAGGTTAATCAAAACAGCTGATCGCCTGTTTGAATCCTCCCGAGTGATTGAACCAAATGTTTCGGTAAAACTAATATCAGCAAGATAAGACAGAGGCGTAGTCTGGGTGACACCAGTCCCTACGGGTAAGGAACCAATGAGATCCAAATCAGAACGCTGCTCTTCTGGTAAGCGTACAAGGATTGGAAAGCGTTTTTCTTGGTCATAGAACATCCCCGCCTCTTCACCACCAAGAGCGATGGAAACAGCTTCCAAAACGTCTGAGCTCGCAACACCGTAGCGCAGTAGTGCTTCTGGTTTAGGATTCACACGGAGAACAGGTGAAAGTCCTGCCAGATCGACTTCTACATCGCCGGCCCCTTGCACTTTGCTGACAATTGCTTGAATTTTTTTGGCCACATCCATATTTACTTTGAGATCAGGTCCGAAAATCTTGACGGATACATCTGCTCGAGTTCCTTCAAGCAACTCATTGAAACGCATCTGAATTGGCTGAGAAGCCAAATAGGTTTGCCCTGGCATTTCCCTCTCTAAGCGAGAAACCATCTCTTGTGCCAAAGACTCAAAACTGTGTTTGTTGTTTTTATTACGCTCAGGCCAAAGGTCACGATTCTTCAAAATGATGTACGTATCAGAAACGTTTACACCCATTGGATCAGTGGCGACTTCACTCGTGCCGATGCGTGAGAAGATGTGCTCGACCTCAGGAAGGTCCATGAGAACAAGCTCCGCTCTTTTTTGCATCTCAATTGATTGATCGAGACCCGTATTAACAGGTCTAATCATGTGAAAGGCAAACGAGCCTTCTGCCAGCTGAGGCAAGAACTCTGAGCCTAGTCGCCCAAATAGCACGCCTGCTCCGATCATCATGACAACAGCGCTACTGATAATGAGAGCTTTCTGCCTTAGAGCGAAATTGAGACACGGCAGATAGAACTTATGCGCCCATTTCATCAACAGGGGTTCTTTATCTTTTGTATTTCCACTCAACAGTATTCCCGCCAGAGCAGGAATTACGGTAAAGGATAGTACCAACGCACCAAAGACTGCGATAGAAAATGTCATCGCCATAGGGCGAAACATCTTTCCTTCAACTCCAACTAGACCAAATAGAGGAATGAACACGATAACGACAATTAACTCACCAAAACCGGCGGCTGTCCGAACCTCAATACAGGCATCAATCACCGCCTGTTTAATTTCTGCTCGTGTCAGCTTTCTGCCATATTTCACAGTGAGGTTTTGAATAAAACGGATGCAGTTATCAATAATGATTACTGTTCCGTCCACAATGATGCCGAAGTCCAAAGCTCCCAGACTCATCAAATTTCCAGTGAGACCTAATGGCTTCATGATCAAGAAAGTACTCAATAAAGCGAGTGGAATCGTAATCGCCGTAATCACCGCTGCACGAGCATTACCAATGAGGAAAAATAGCACTAGAATCACCAGTGCCGCGCCTAGCGCCAAGTTATGCTCTACAGTACCAAGGGTCGCACCAACCAACTCGGAACGATTATAAACTGTTTTCAACTCAAACTCTGACGACAACCCCTTGCTAACTTCTTTGATTTTTTCATCGACGCTAATTGAAACGTTTCGGCTATTTTCACCCAACAGCATCATTACTGTGCCCACTACGGCCTCACGGCCATTGAAAGTAGCGGAGCCCGTACGCAATGCCTTTCCAATATTAACCTTGGCTACATCTCCCACTCTAAGAACTCGAAAATCTTCAAGCACCTTAATGGGAACCTGCTCAATGTCCTTAGGAGACAGAAAGATACCGACACCTTGTACTAGGAACTGTTCAGAGGTTTGCTGAATGTAACCACCACCGACGTTTTTGTTAGCTTTCGTCAAGGCATCCAAAATTTCTTCTAGGCGAATTGAAAGAGATCGCATCTTGGCCAAATCGGGCTGAACATGAAATTGCTTCTCAAAACCACCGGAAGTATTAACCTCGGTAACTCCTTTAACTCCCATAAGCCGTGGCTTGATTGTCCAATCTTGCAGCGTCTTAAGATTCATGAGCTGGACATCTCTCTCGCGTGGATCTTTCGCCGGAGACTTATAGTCCAAAACATATTGATAGATTTCGCCGAGCCCTGAAGAAATTGGTCCAAGGCGTGAATCTGCATTCGAGGGTAATTCTTTTAGCACAGAGCTAAGACGTTCTGCCACCATCTGGCGAGCACGATAGATGTCAACCGAATCCTCGAAAACTACTGTTACCTGTGACAGACCAAAACGAGTGATTGAGCGAATTTGCTTAACACCAGCCATACCACGCATCGAATTTTCAACAGGAAACGTTATCAGTCGTTCGATTTCCTCAGGCGCAAGACCTGGAACAGTCGTGTTTACTTGAACTTGATTGTTAGTGATATCTGGAACTGCATCAATAGGAAGGTTTTGAAAACTCCAGATGCCTGCCATGATCATCAATAAGGTAATAAATAATACGACACCGCTTCGGTGAACACAGAAAGTAATAATTTTGTTAATCATTTTTTTCTCACTTTAATGGCCATGGCCTTCAGATGGGTCTTCTTCCAATGAGAGTTGTACCGTCTTGAGAAAGTTAACTCCCTGGATTACGACTTGCGCATTCGATACATTTTTATTGAGCTTAACAAAAGCAGTGCCTGAGACCACTCTTACTATCTCTGCACTTACTTGAAAGTACTTCTCGCCCGATTTCAAAAAGATAGTCGTCTCTTTCAAGGAGCGAACTATCGCTTTAGTTGGAATCCGTACCAGCGCGCCTTCAAGAGCAACTGGCGCCAACTGAAGAGTAAAAT